>CABXUO010000059.1 GCA_902515455.1 uncultured SAR86 cluster bacterium | reverse complement strand
TTTTCTTTGTTCAATGAGGAAAGAGTTTCAGTAATCAAACCCCTTGCAATGGATGGTCTAGAGGGAACTGGCTCAATGGGAGATGACACTGCTCTGGCAATGCTTAGCTCCATGCCTCGATCAATTTATGATTATTTTAGGCAACAATTTGCCCAGGTAACTAATCCACCAATCGACTCATTAAGAGAAACAAGTGTTATGTCATTAGAGGCTTGTTTTGGTCCTGAGTTAAATATTTTTGAGGAAACCAAAGATCACGCAAAAAGGATTGTTAGCACTTCTCCAGTTTTATCTCACAAGAAACTCTCATCATTGCTAAAAAATTCATATTTCCCCACTAAAACTTTTGATTTGCATTATTCCCCAAGATCTAATCTAAAGGACGCACTTGTTGAATTAACAAAGAAAGTTGTTTCTTCAGTTCAAAAGGGCGATGTGATAATCCACTTGAATGAAAAGTTACCTGAAGGCAACAAACTCTCAATCAATGCATTGCTTGCAGTGGGTTGCATTCATCAAGAGTTAGTTCGACTGGGTTTAAGATCAGATGCTAATTTGATTGTAAGTTCAGCAACAGCAAGAGATACACATCAAATTGCTTGTCTGTTGAGCTTTGGTGCAACCGCTGTATACCCATGGCTCGCATTTCAAATCATTTTGGATTTAACACAACGAAAAGAGCTTAAAGGCAGCCCAACAGCAAATTGTGCTAAATATAGGAAAGGTATAAATAAAGGATTATTAAAAATAATTTCTAAAATAGGTATTTCAACGATTTCAAGTTATCGAGGTTCTCAATTGCATGAAATTGTAGGTCTCAATGCAGATATAGTGGATTATTCATTCACGAACACGGTAAGTAGAGTTGGGGGAAAAACTTTTGAAGATTTGGACCATGAAATGAGGTCTTTGAAAGAATATGCTGATTCAAATGTCAGCGAAATAGGCCTTGGAGGCTTATTAAAATTTGTTCATGGTGGTGAGTATCATACTTATAACCCAGAGGTAGTAAAAAAGTTACAAGAAGCAGTTAAAACCGGTTCTAAAGATGCCTATCAGGAATATGCTAATTTGGTAAATCACCGACCGCCTGCAATGTTAAGAGATCTATTAGAGATCAAGTATCCAAAGAACGTCCGAAAGGTTAAGCCAGTTGAAATTAGCCATTTGTTAAAAAAATTTGATTCCGCTGGCATGAGTCTTGGAGCTTTATCACCAGATGCTCATGAAACTCTAGCTGAAGCAATGAATAGCATGGGAGCAAGATCAAATTCTGGAGAGGGTGGTGAGGCTAAAGAAAGATATGGAACTTCTAAAATGTCCAAAATCAAACAGGTTGCTTCCGGCCGTTTTGGAGTAACTCCTGAATATTTAGTTAATGCTGAGGTGTTACAAATTAAAATCGCACAGGGCGCTAAACCGGGTGAGGGCGGTCAGTTACCCGGTGGAAAAGTAAACCCATTGATTGCAAAGCTTAGATACTCAACACCTGGGATAACTCTTATTTCACCACCACCTCATCATGATATTTATTCTATTGAAGATTTAGCTCAGTTAATTTTTGATCTCAAACAAGTTAATTCAGACGCCTTAGTGTCTGTAAAGCTAGTTTCTGAGCCAGGAGTGGGAACTATTGCAGCCGGAGTTGCAAAAGCTTATGCAGACTTAATTACAATTTCTGGTCATGATGGTGGGACAGGAGCAAGTCCACTATCCTCTATTAGATATGCAGGGTCTCCATGGGAATTAGGTCTTTCAGAGGCACATCAAGCTCTCAGGGCAAGCAACTTAAGACATAAAGTTAGATTGCAAGCCGATGGAGGCCTTAAAACCGGTCTCGATGTTGTAAAAGCAGCAATACTTGGAGCAGAATCATTTGGATTTGGAACAGGCCCGATGATTGCTATGGGGTGCAAATATTTAAGAATTTGTCATCTTAATAATTGTGCTACTGGAGTTGCCACTCAGCGCAGAGACATAATTGATCATCACTATGTAGGTGAAAAGGAAAGAGTCATAAACTACTTTACATTTATAGCAAATGAAGTCCAAGAAATTCTACTAAACTTGGGCGTTGAAAGTTTAGAGTCAATAATAGGGCAAACGCAATATCTAAAAGATATAACTCAGCTCGATACTGCTACAAAAAATATTGATTTAGCCCCTATTTTA
>CABXUO010000058.1 GCA_902515455.1 uncultured SAR86 cluster bacterium | reverse complement strand
CTTTGTTTAATGAGTAAAATTTTTCTAAATCTGTCTGAGAAACTGTTAAATCACTCGTGTCAGAAATAATTGAAGTGATCATCTTCTGAATAATGATGCTTCGAATTTCCGAATCATTCTCAATCAACCCAAGATCAATACCCCTTTGAATAAGAAGCTCCTCGTCTATCATTCTCTCAAGGATATTTTCAGGATCAGAATCTATCAAGCCTGTTTTTCTTGATTGTGCTATTGATTCTAGATATGTATCATACCTATCTTTTGAAATTGCCCTCTCATCAATCTTAGCTACCCAATTTAATTGAGAAATATCAATCTCTTTAACGAAGCTCGATCCAATTATTAAGATAGATATAATTCCGCCAAGAAGAATTAGAGGATGAACATCAAATTTCCATTGAAAAGAATGTTTAGTTTTTTCTGCTAGCTCCAAAGTCATCTTTATGTGATCTATGTCATCCTCTAAATAAACTTCTCCAACTGGTTCAAATCCAAATTCTTTATAAAAATTTAATAATCTATGTTGCGCAGAGAGACTTATGTCAAAGTTAGGATATTTATTTGCACAAAAATCAATAGCTTTTTTTGTAAGAATTTTTCCAATTCCCTCTCTTCTTATGCTTTCTTTAGTTAGCACCCTGCCAATTTCTGGACCTTCATATCTTTGGCCTGGCTTTCCAACCCTTAGATAACCAACTAATTGAGAGTCATGGTATGCAAGCAGATGATCACAATCTTGATCTTTGAAATCTGCATCAATAAAAGGACAATCTTGCTCAACAACAAAAACTTCTTGGCGAAGATTTAATAGTGCATAGAGCTCTTGTTTTGTAAGAGCAGAAAATGATTTCCATTTAAATTCCATGCTGTGATTATATTGGTTTTATTGCGTATAATCTAAACTCAAAAGAGGAGATTAATATGAGTGAGTTATACAACATAAGTGTAAAAGACATAGACATGAATTCAGTTGACTTAAGTGCTTATGAAGGCAAAACATTATTAATAGTTAATGTAGCTAGTAAGTGTGGCTTTACCCCGCAATATAAAGATCTTCAAAGCCTTTATGAAAAATATCAAGATCAAGGATTAGAGGTCTTAGGTTTCCCTTGCAATCAATTTGGCTCTCAAGAACCTGGTACGAATGAAGAAGTTAAATCATTTTGTGATCTTAATTACAATGTTTCATTCAAGATGTTCGATAAAATTGATGTAAATGGTTCAAATGCTAGTCCTTTATTTAAATATCTCAAACACGAATCTCCTGGAATCATGGGTACCGAGGCAGTGAAATGGAATTTTACTAAATTTCTTGTCAACAAAGATGGTCAGGTAGTTAAGAGATTCGCACCCAAAGACGGCGAGTCAGAAATTGAATCTGAGTTACAAAAAATCTTATAAATTAAATCTTTAAACTCATCAAAAGAGCATCTTCCTTTTCAGGTCCGCTGTAGTAGTTTTGACGAATAGCATCTTTATAAAATCCATTTTTTTCATACAAATTAATAGCAATTAAATTGGAAACTCTTACTTCAAGGGTAATAACTTTTACTCCAATAACTTTGTTTTGAAGAATTACATGTTTTAAAAGTTTATCTCCCAGACCTTTTCGATGATATGCGGGATCAATGGCAATATTTAATAGATGAGATTCTGGAATGACTGGTGAATAGATAGCAAATCCTATTATTGCCTCATCATACTCAAGCACTGTCGAATAATGCCCAACCTCCATGGATGATATGAATTGAGCTTTAGTCCAAGGCATAAGGTTAGTAGAATTTTCAATCTCTACTATAGAATCAATATCCCCTAAACTAGCAGGTCTTATTTTGGTTCGCATTAAATTGTGTGCAAAGATTTAAGTTTTTGCCAAAGCGTTTTTTTTAAACTTTTGTCGCTAAGCATCTCTTCTAAGGATGGAGAAGATATTGCATTAATTTTTATGTAGGATTCTATTGAACTGGAAAATATTATAATTGCTTTTAGCTTTTCGACTTCAGAAAACTGATGAATTTCTATAGGTTGAGTATTGGAGGCAAATAAAGAACCCATAGTTGGTGAACTATTTGGCCCATGAATAGAGTCAATTATAGCTTCAAGTAACTTCATTTCTTTTTCAGAGTAATCATCTACAGAATTAGCATGTAGTGTTAGAATATTGTCCTTTTGAAAGAAGAAGATTCTTGTTTCATCATTAACATGGGGTTTATTTGCATCTCTGAAAAGAGGAATGCCTATTTT
>CABXUO010000057.1 GCA_902515455.1 uncultured SAR86 cluster bacterium | reverse complement strand
AATATAAAGCATTATAATTAAAAATTATGTTCAATAGAAGTTTTTTAAGCTTTTTTTTTGCTTTTTTTTGCTTTTTTGAACTAACTTTTTGTGGCGCTATGATAGCCTTAATCAGCTTTAAATTCTAGGATTTTTTGGGCCTAAAATCATCAATATTAAAAACTTTTGGCTCATTAGAATTTAAAGGTTTATTTTCTATATCTTCAGGCTTTTTTTCCTTAAAATCACAGTTCAAGCAATAAATAGTTTTGTCATCGGGAGTTATGGCAATTTTATCTTGCGCCTTGCACGATGGACAAACTGCTCCAGCAATGAAACGAATGAATCCCTTAGTCATTGAGCAGATCCGATTTAGTTATTTTTGTTTGCGGTACTACACCAGTCCATAATTCAAACGAGGCAGCTGCTTGTTGTATTAACATTCCAAAACCATCGAAATATTTTTCAGAGTATTGGCTGCCCCATTCTAAAAAAGGGGTTTGGGTATCATCTTTGCTATAACTTAGGTCATAAAGAACTGTTTCATTGCTTATTTTTAATTCTCTATTCCAAGAAAATGGGCCTGAAAATCCAATTGATGTTGCATTGATAACTAGGTCTATTTCTTCATTAAAATCTTCTAAGTTCATTATCCTTGAATAAATTTCTTTTGATTCAGAGAACCTTTTGATTGCATTTTCAAGATTATTTTTGGATCTATTATCCAAAATTATGTTTCTTGGTTTGCATGCGTCAATAGATGGAATAATGCTTAAAGCAGAACCTCCTGCGCCTAAAATTAATATATTTTTTGAAGAAATTGAGCATTTATTTTTTAGATCCTTTACCAAACCAACACCATCTGTTGATTCAGCCAAAATAAGTCCTGTGCTATCTGAATGAAGGGTATTAGCTGCTCCAATTAAATTAACAAGCGATGAATTGCTGTTAACAGAGCGCAAGCAATTTACCTTATGTGGCAAGGTGATATTAAGTCCATCTCCTCCCTCGCTAAAGAAATCTTTTAAAAATCTATCAAGATTTTCCTCCATGACATGATAAGCCTGATAGTCAATATCTATATTTGTCTGTTTTGAAAAAATGCTATGTATTTTAGGAGACAGTGAATGCCTAATCGGATCGCCAATAACTCCTAACTTATATTGCATAGTTTATAAATGTTGGTTCCAACTTTTATTAATAAATCTTAAAAGTTTCTTTTCATTTCTAATAATATTTTTAGACAGTCGAAATGGCCAATTTACAGCTGGAGGCATTGATGCAAGTATAGAATCAGTTCTCCCATTTGACTCTATTCCGAATTTTGTACCTCTGTCGAATAACAAATTAAACTCAACATATCTTCCTCTTCTGTATAACTGAAACTCTCTATCTTCAGCTGTAAATTTTTTATCCTTATTCACGTTGACGATATACAGATAACTTTCAATGTAGCAATTAGCAACTGCATTCAATAGATCTAGACTATCTTCTATGTTTTTATGCTTTAGCTGGTCAAAAAAAATACCCCCAATGCCTCTTTTTTCCTTTCTGTGGGGCAAGTAAAAATAATCATCGCAATTTTTAGCAAAATTCTTGTGATACTTAAGATCAAAATTATCCAAGCAAATTTTTGCTTTTGAATGCCAAGTAGATGACTCATCTATGGTGGGAAAAAAAGGAGTCAAGTCAAAACCTCCTCCAATCCACCAATTTTCTATAAGATTGTTTTTGCTTAGCTCTAAAAAGATTCTTACGTTCATATGACTTGTAGCACAAAAAGGATTCATAGGGTGAGCAATTACAGAAACTCCCATGGCATGAAATTTATTTGACTTGGTATTTAGTTCCTCAGCAATGGATGATTGAGGTAATTGCTTGCCTGAGATCGATGAAAAATTTACCGCAGCTTTTTCAATTGTATCGCCAGTAATTGAAATAGACTTTCCTCCGCCTCCTTGGTCTCTTTTCCATACTTTAGCAACCCTTATTGGATTAGTTACAAAAAGAGTATTGAGACCACTCTCAATATTCCTTTGAATTTTTGTAAAGACAGATTCTAGTTTTTTTAATTCTTTGTTTGTGAGCTTATTCACGAATATATTCCATTGAATTTAAATCAATTATAGAGGATGGTTTTTTTGATTTTCCATTTTCAAAATAATAAAAAGCTACATCAGGATCTGAAAAAATTTCAGCAATATCTTCTATCTTTTTCGGAGTGGGAAGATTGCTGATGTTTGCAGATGTAGAAACCATTAGATTGTTAAAAAGAGATAGCAAATTAACAATTGGTTTGTGATTACTCACTCTCATTGCAATAGTACTATCTATTGCTTTTAAATAATTTGGCACCTTGTCAGTTGATTGATAAATTATAGTTGTGTGGCCAG
>CABXUO010000056.1 GCA_902515455.1 uncultured SAR86 cluster bacterium | reverse complement strand
CTAGCGATTAAGCCTGCAATTTGCACAACTATTATTTTTGTTCCATTTTGAGTGTTTAAAACTAAGCTGCTTCTTTCATTTTTGTCACTTGCTTTGTCTAAGCTAGCATTAAGAAATTTACCTTCTTTATAGACAATGTTCTCAACACTGCCCTGGACAGGGCTTCTATTTACGTGAACATTGAACACGTTCATAAAAACACAGATACGCTTCATCTTTTGTGCCTCTATTGGTAACTCCTCTGGGGGATAAGCCTCATCAATTAAGCAAACTTTTCCATCAGCTGAACTTATGATTAGATTTTTGTCCTCTGGAGTGCTTCTTTCAGGATCTCTAAAAAACCATAAAACAAAAAATGTAAGAAAAAAGCCTATTGATGCTATCAAAATAGATGCAGATAAGTATAAAAGAATTATGGAGCTTAAAAATAGTACTCCCGCAAACTTCCATCCTTCCGGATGAATGATGAATCTTTTGTTGTTATGTTTATTCAATGGTTGAATCTCAAATTAGTCGAGCATTTTATGACATATGAAGAGCTTTTAAAAATCTAAATTAACTAAAACCAATGATTTGACTGTATAAAATTAGTAATGCCATAGAAACTTGTAAGATCAAAGTGATCCACAAAATCATCCTTGTGATTGGTTTGGGCTGCAATTCCATGCTCAATTTGCTTGTGAGATATATAGCGCCTATGTTTATTATTGGAAGCCCTAGCGCCGCCCAAATTCCTGCGATCAATAATAAAGTTATTGGATTGGGAAGCAAAAAATATGCAATGCAAGAAAATAAAGGTATAACAAATGCAATAATTTTAATTAATTGCTTTCGAGAGTTTTTTTGTTCGTCAACAAATCCAATTGAGATTAAGTAGTCTGAAATAGTTCTTGTAAATGCTGCAGTCCCTGAAAGCAAGGTAGAAAAAAGAACAAAGAAGGCCAAGGGGATAAAAAACCATTTAGCCCAGGTTCCCAAGATGGAGGTAAACATATTTAAAAGAGTTTGAATGATATCTCCATCTGGTGGTGGATATAAACCTAATGTATTTAAGACAGCTGCGCCTAAAAGAAAAAACGGTAAAGTACCAATGGTGACAAAAAACACTGTTGCCCAAACGTCTGTTTGCATAACTTTAATCCAAGCTTTTACTTGGTTTAAATCATCGCCATGTTTGGCATAGCCTTTTTCTAGACACCAGTAGGTGTATGCCATAATTTCTCCGTAACTTATTCCAGTGAAACCAAAAACTGCTAAAGCCAGAGCTGCATGTTCAAATGGAAATGTAAAGCTTAAGCCGCCCAGAATTTGAGAGCCAGTAATTGCATATGGAGTAGATTGCATTGCAATTGCAATAACTAATGTAACTACTGAAAAAAAGAAAACCATGCCAAGCAAAAGTTTCTCCAGTGTTTGATAAGTGCCAAGATATAAAATGAACCAAGTAATAAAACATGCTGTTATAACCCATGTTTCTGTACTTAATATCGGTACCATCATGTGTCCTGCTTCTGCGACAGCCCCAGCAAGACCTCCCATGCCTGCAACAGATGGCACAACACCCACAAACATAAACCAAACCAGCCATGAAGCTTGTTTGCCTCTAAGGTTTGTTTTTGGGCCAGGCATATCTGAAAAAGCTTCTAAAAAAGTCTTATTTGTAGCAATAACATATCGACTTATTTCAGCTTGAATTAACGGTTTGCTCCAAAGACTTAGTAAAAGCCACCATAGCAAAGCAAAACCAGTAGCCGCACCAAGTAAAGGCGACAGAGCAATAGAGCCGCTTCCGACAACACTGCCGGTTACAATGATGCTAGGACCAATAAATTTTAAACGCTGTATTAAACTATATGGTGCTTTATTCATTATTTTTTTTCAAAAGAGCTATGTCTTTCGATTTTATCTCACAAATCCAATTTCTTTGTGAAGCTATCACTTGGAAAGTTTTTTCATTGTAAAAGGTTACGTGGGTTGGATCTCTTCGATAATACCAATCTTCAAACATTGCATCAGTGGTTGAAAAAGAAGTCATTATGCCTAACCATCCATTTGGCTTAAGGATGGTATTAAGTGTATTAAATTCTTTCCATGGATTATGGAAGTGCTCTACAGTTTCTGTACAAGTTATAAAATCGTATTGCTTTGTCAAAACATCTTTATCTGGATAAAAAAATGGGTCATATAGAAAAACTTTGAAACCATCTTTTTTTAAGATATCTGCTAAAGCAGGACCATGCCCACATCCAAAATCAAGACCAATAGAGTTTGGTAGAATTTTTTCTTTTAAGGGTATTACAAGCTTTGATAAAAAAGATCTGTACTCTAGATCATTGATTTCATTATTATGCTCTAAGTAACGCTTTTGCTCATCGACGCTTGAGGGCAAATAACTTTCATCTAAAAATTTGCCTTTGCAATAGAGACACTTCCAGTAGGTTTTTTT
>CABXUO010000055.1 GCA_902515455.1 uncultured SAR86 cluster bacterium | reverse complement strand
CAAAAATTTTTTGGGCAATAGATCCAACCATTCAATTTGAGACATATGAAGTTCAGTTTGACCAATATCCAAAAGAAATAAATGATTGTGATGCATATCTAATTACTGGCAGCAAAGCTAGTGCATACGATGAGGAGAATTGGATTAATAAACTAAAAGAATTTATTCAAACTCTTCATCAAAATAAAACAAAGTTGATAGGAATATGTTTCGGTCACCAAATAATAGCCGAAGCATTAGGAGGCTCTGTAAAGAATTCCTCAAAAGGCTGGCATGTAGGTGTAGATTCAATATCACTATTTAAGCAAGAGTTTATTTTTAATCATAAAAATAGCGCATTCAATCTAATCTTCAGCCATCAAGACGAAGTTATAAAATTACCTGAAAATGCAAGATTAATTGCAGGATCAGCAATTTGCCCAAATGGAATGTTTGTAATCGACGATCATATCCTTTGTACGCAAGGACATATTGAATTACACAAAGACTTTGCAAAATTAATATATGACTTTAGAAAAAATCAGATTGGGGATGCAAAATATGCAAGCGCTTGTAAGACATTAATTGATGAAACGGATGAGTTGGCCGTTGTAAAAATTTTATTAGAATTCTTAAAAAAATAATTTAAAAAGGTTTATCGCCATCAATTGCGACTCGCTCTAATAATCTGTGAGCAGGAAAGTAATCATTTATGGGTTTATGTTGAGTGCTTCTATTATCCCAAATAGCAATAGAATTTGGCTCCCAATTGAAACGACAGGTGTACTCAGCAGTTATTACATGATCATACAAAAAATCCAAAATTGCTGAACTTTCTGCTGATGGCAAGCCGATAATTTTGGTTGTAAATAAAGCATTTACAAAAATAACCTTTTGCTTACTTTCGGGGTGAACCCTTATCACGGGATGTTGAACTGGAGGGTTATCTTTAACAGCTTCAGCTAAGCGCTCTTTGCCACCAGGTTCTGCCAAGCTTTCCTTAAACCCATAACTAAAATCATGCTCTGCATAAAGATTTGAAAGAAATTTTTGCATTCCCACAGACAAACCATCATAAGCTGCTGACATGCTAGCCCACATTGTATCCCCTCCCTTTGGAGGGCAAATTTTTGATCTTAAAACTGAACCCAATGGAGGGTGTTGACGGAATGTCATGTCCGAATGCCACACCTCGATCTTGCTAGGTTTTTCTGCCGTACTTTCAAGAATCGTGATTTCTGGAAAACCTTCAACTGTTTCATAGGCGGGATGTGTTTGAACTGGACCAAATGACTCTGCTAATGCTTTATGTTGTTGAGGCGAAATATCTTGATCTCGAAAGAAGATAACTTGATGTTTTATCAGCAGTCTTCTTATTTCAGCATAGACTTCAGGTTGAAGTTCGGTACATAGATCGACTCCATGCAATTCTGCTCCCAAGGCTGCAGCTATTGGCTTAACTTTAAACATTTTAAATTAAATACTTTTTAAGAGATTTTAATCTTTAATGTCACTATCAATCAAGACTGCAATTAATAAGGCTGGCTCATTTCCATGATTAACCCACGCATGATTTGTGCCTCTTTGAACCACAGTATCAAACGGCTCTAGCCTTACTTCATCTTCATCTAATAAAAGACTGACATCACCTTTTAATAAGATAATGTAGTCAATGGTTTCTGTCTTGTGCATTGCAGGATGCTTAGAGGTATCTATCCTATGATGAGCTGCTCCAATTCGATCAAATGCTTCAGCAGCTAAATCTTGAAGAACTTCCCATGGAACACCTTCTGGAGTAGGATTAATTTGAAAATATCTAAATTTTGTTCCTCCTTTGGGAGGTGACAAAATGATTGCTGAATCACCTCTGTCGACTTCATCTGTTGAATCAATTGCTGCTCCATCTGTGTTCCAGATTTCAAATAGTCCTCCAACCTCTTCTCCTATTGAGCATGCTGGCGGGCCATCAATTGTGATGACCGATTTGCCATCTTGATTATGTCCAGTAATTATTCGTCTCATTTTCTTTTTATAATTTACTTGATAAATGATTTTATAACTTTTTTGAAATTGCGTAGCAAGCTGGAATATAAAAAACAGCAATAATCGTTGAGCCTATAACACCACCCGCCATTGCCCATGCAAGCGGCTCAAAGAAAATGCTTGTTATTAATAAAGGCATGAATCCTCCTATGGTGGTTGCAGAGGTTGTAACGACATGACGAGTAGATCGGATAATTACCTCAACCAATTCTTCCTTATTCAATGGAGATTCAGCGTTTGCCTCTTTGATATGAGACAAAACAACTATTGAATCGTTTATTGACAATCCAGCAAGTCCAATTGCTCCTACTAGACCCATAAAACCAAAGTTGGCTTGACCAATAGTCAAGCCCAGAAAAGCTAAACCAGTACACCAACCAGCAACACTTAAAATTAAGGCTGCTTGTCTAAATGAATTTAAGGCTGAAACCAAAGCTATAATAATAAGCACAAAAAATAATATTGCTGATGAAAAAATATTGGCTTGAGATTTTCCTCGAGCATCTGCTTCACCGCCAACTTCAAGAATATAACCAGGAGGGAGCTCAGACTCAAATTTTTCTATTTTGTCTTTTAAAAATCTTTCTGTATCGGATGGAAGTAGCCCAGTCCAAATCCAAGCAGAAACTTGATTTTGTCTAATTCCAGAA
>CABXUO010000054.1 GCA_902515455.1 uncultured SAR86 cluster bacterium | reverse complement strand
TCTCATTAATCCTTTCAATTCTAAACAAAAGAAATGTAATTCAGTTTTTTCAAACTTATCAAAAAAATGAAGGTAAACAAGGCGTTGTTGTTGCACTATTGGCCTCATTAGATTTAGCTAAAGATGGATATGTTGAACTCATTCAGAATAAAGATTCAAATCAACTTTATCTTAAATTAATAAATCGAGGAGTTCATTAGATGAATAATTTTGAAAACTTGCCTAACCTTGTTGAATCTATTCTCTTTGGTGCTGGCAGGCCTGTGCGGTTATCTGAGATTAAATCTCTATTGGGATCTCAGAATATAGATATAGATTTGCCAAGCATTAAGATAGCTTTAAATTCTCTCGAGGAAAGATATGCTGACAGCTCAATTGAAATTAAAGAGGTTGCATCAGGCTTTAGAATGCAGATTAAAGAAAGTTATGGAGACTGCTTGTATCCTTTATGGAACGATAATTCGAGTCGACTTTCTAAAGCTCTAATGGAAACTATTTCAATTATTGCTTATAAACAACCTGTAACCAGGGGCGATATTGAAGATATCAGAGGCGTTACAGTTAGCACTCAAATTATCAGATCTCTGCTTGATAGAGAGTGGATAAAAGTTACTGGCTATCGTGATGTTCCTGGAAGGCCAGCACTATATGAAACCACCAAAACTTTTTTAAATGATTTAAATCTCAAATCAATAACTGACTTGCCTCAATTACCCGAGGCTATACCTGCAGAAGATAGCCTGGATAAACTAGAAGCTGGTTAAAGCTATGCTGCGATTGCAGAAATTCTTAGCTCAAGCTGGCTTGGGTTCACGGCGCTCATGTGAACAGTTTATAAAAGAGAACAGAGTTTCCGTGAATGGAAAAGTTGCAGCTTTAGGAACAAAAGTATCTGAAAATGACGAAGTTACTTTTGATGGTAACAAAGTACTTCCAAAAGCTGCAGATTTAAAAGTTATCATGCTTAATAAACCAAGAGGTGTTCTCTCGTCAAAGAAAGATGATAAGAAAATTAAGCTCGTATTTGATTTTCTTCCAAAGGTAAACAATGAACCCGATTGGATAGCAGTTGGTAGGCTTGATATAAATACTTCTGGACTAATGTTATTTACTAATGATGGAACATTGGCTCATAAGTTGATGCATCCTTCATTTGAAATTGACCGAGAGTATCTAGTTAGAGCGAGAGGCAATTTTAGTGAGCAGAAGAAAAAAAATATGTTATCAGGTGTGGAAATAGAAGATGAAATTTATAAGTTTTCAGATATCGTGCCCGGTGAAAAACAAAGCTCTAATCAATGGTTTTCAGTATGTATGCTCACAGGTAAAAATCGTGAAGTCAGAAAACTTTTTGAATCTCAAGACTTAGAAGTTAGCAGACTGAAAAGGGTAAGGATTGGCCCAATTTTTTTGCCCTCAACTTTAAGAGAAGGTTCTTGGATCAATTTAAATGAAGCTCAAATAAATGAACTCCAGAATTATGGAAAGTGAAAAAGCCTATAGATCACTGCTTAAAGTTTCAAGAGAAAAAAAATTTATCAAGCTTGAGAAATATCTTCAACAATCAAAGTCAATTGAGATTAAATTATCACCACTGCCTCTAGTGGAATATCTTGCCTCAGTAGTTGTTAGTCAACAACTTTCAACCAAGGCAGCCAAGACTATTTGGTCAAGAGTGCACCCAATTGTCAAAAATCATACTGATTACGAAAATTTAGAAATAAAACTGCGTAGGGCTGGCCTATCAACATCAAAAGCAAATTATGTAATTGGTTTGATCGGCAATTCTTATTTATCATCCTTGAAAAGAGCAGATTTATTAGAAAAATCCAACATTGAACTCGAAAAAATGTTAACCGATAATAAAGGAATTGGACCATGGTCAGTCAATATAGCCAGAATGTTTTATTTGGGAGATGCTGATGTTATGCCGATTAATGATCTTGGTATTAAGTATGCACATAAAAAATTTTTTCCCGAGCATAAGTTGGATGAGAAGTTCTACGAGCCTTTTAAACCCTATAGAACCTACTTAAGCTTATTTATGTGGAAGTCACTTTCTTAGATAAATCATCATATTCAAAATAATGTACTTTTGAATCACAGCTTTCTTTACTAAAAAACCATAAGTAACAGTTCACGAGCTCATGAGGTGTTTTTAATGAGCTGGGATCTTCTGCTGGTCTTGCAGATGCCCTCATTTTTGTCTGAGTAGCTCCTGGATCAAAGTTAAATACTTTTATGGAAGAAGTAGTTTCAAGCTCATTGGTAAAAATTTCTGCAAGACCCTTTAGACCAAATTTTGAGACCGAGTATGCGCCCCAAAAAGCTCTACCCGTATTAGCAACTCCAGAGGATGTAAAAATAATTCTTGGCATGGTTGAATTTTCAACAATTGATTTCAGTGTTTTTGTCAAAAGAAAAGGCGCTCTTAAATTGATGTTTAAAACTTCATCCCATTTTGATAATTCATAATCTTCTAATGGAGTCATAGTTCCTAAAATTGCTGCGTTATGGATGATCCCATCTAAAGCATCATAATCATTAGAGATCGCTCTTAAGATTTCGTGAGCTGATTCATTATTTAATGAAGAGAGATCAGCCTCTAAAATTAAGTGTTTTTGAGAATCAAAAGAATGATCAAGCTGATCATATACCGCATCAAGCTTTGATGAATTCTTTCCTAAAAGAATTATGTTTGATCCAAGTTTTGAGAACTCTTCAGCTAAAACTTTGCCAATCCCATCAGTTGCTCCAGTAATTAGAATAGTCTTATTAGTTAGATCCATTTATATTTTAGAGATTAACTCATGCAATTCGTTTGGATGATTGGCTCCAAGAATATCTTTATTATGATCACTAGGCTTGATTGAATATCCAAAGTAACAAGCAATAACATTCGTCCCCGCATTAATTCCTGCTTCGAGATCTTTTATATGATCACCAATATAAATACAATCAGCAGGCTCAATACCTAAGTCTTTGCAGCCACGTAAAATACCTTCTGGATCTGGCTTAATGGCACCCAAATGTTCAGGACATATAAGAGTTTTGCAATTTTTAAATGCAGCTTCATTCATTAATATTGGTTTGGCAAAACGCAGGGGTTTGTTTGTAACTATCCCATAAGGAATGTTGTCCTGATCTAAAGACA
>CABXUO010000053.1 GCA_902515455.1 uncultured SAR86 cluster bacterium | reverse complement strand
GCATAGAAATTTCCAGTGGTATCTAGAGACACGTCATTAAAATAATATTGACCATCAACATCGATACAGCCTTTCCATTCAAGCATCCATCCATTATTTTCTATCAATTCGAACATCTCAATGCTTTCTTTAGGGTGGTGACTAACCACTGCAAGTTGAAATCTTCCATCATCTCTTTGAATTAAATCGATTCCATGAGGGCCAAAGGGAACATCTGAACTTCTAGAGCAATCTTTAGAACCCCATTCGTTTTTACCAAAGGAAACATTTGCGTTGATTTTAGTTTTTTCTTTGAGATTAAAGAAACTTAATTTTCCTGATGTCATTTTAACCAATGGAGCCATTCCACCAAATTCAGCAACAATCAAAAATTTTTCATCCGGGGTAAGAGCTAAATCTTCAGGATTCATAAAATCACAGTAAACGCTCAATTCAGCATTACTCTCGCAACCCTCAAGAGGCTGCATTGGATCTTTGTTTGCGAGCCATAAAAATATCATGAAGCATATAGCTAAAAGTCCCGAGGTAGTTATCAATGTTTTTTTCATATTTTATTTTCCCATTCTTCTAAATAATTATTTAAAAGATTGACGAGTTCAAGTGGAGAATCAATTGGGACATGATGAGCCGCGTCCTCAATCACCTCTACCGTCATAGATTCTTTGAAAGCTTCTCTTATATATTCCATAATTTTTGATTCTAATAATAAGCTTTTGCCACCTGCAATGAAAAGTGCAGGGCATTGAAATTTAAATTCATAGTTGTGAAGACGTTGCAGAGTTGCAAACATCTTATCATCGAATCGCCATCTCCAGCCCTCATCAATATTAATAATAGAGTGCTCCGCTATATATCTTAGATACCAATCATTTTCACAGTCTTGTGGTGGCATAAGTCTAAACCTTTCAATAATCGACATTTTATCCGGATAAAGTTTAATTTTTCTCAATGGGCCTGTACTCTTATGTTTGTCATAGTCGTAAGTTGGAGGACGGATTGGAGAATCAATCATCACGATGCCGTTAAATAAATCGGGAAATTCACTAGCCATATAGCCAGCAACATGTCCGCCAAGTGAATGACCTATTAAATAGATTTTTTGAGTATTTGCCACATTTTCTTGATGCAAGATTGCAATTAATGCCTCGCTAAATTCCTCAAAATTATATTCTATTCTATGATCGGACTCTCCCATTCCCGGAAGATCTGGAGCAATAATAGAATAATTCTCAGAAATTAATGGCGCTATTGGATCCCACCATTTTTTATGGGCGCCAGTTCCATGAATGAGAACTACTATATCTCTCTTCTTTCTATCCCATTCCTGATAAGTTATGTTTCCAAGTTGGTGCGCAAGACTTTTAATTTTTGGTTTATTCGATATAGCTTCATGGAACCATTTAGGAGCATTTCTAATATCTGATGCAAGTGAATCTGTGATTTCCATTAAGGCGTATTCTAAAGGATAATAAATTACCATACTATTGAAAAAATAATGACCACACTCATTAAACCAGCAGCAACAGTTATTTTAATGCGTGAAGCAGATGAAATTGGTTTTGAAATATTTATGGTCAAGAGAAGTAGTAGATCTTCATTTGGGAGTTTGTATGTGTTCCCTGGAGGCAAATTAGATCCTGAGGACATCGATAGAGACTTATATGCATACTGTGAGGGCATGGATGATAAGGAGGCTTCGGCAAGACTTGGTATTCAAAATGATGGCCTTTCTTATTGGATTGCCTGCATAAGAGAGTGTTTTGAAGAAGTTGGAGTATTACTTACAAACCCAGAAGACGCATTAATACAAGATAATGATAAATTGAGCAGTTTAAGAAAACGATTAAACAATAAAGAAATCTTTTTTAAAGATATATGTGTATCTGAGTCATTAAGATTAAGGACTAAAAACATTGTCCCATGTGCGCACTGGATTACTCCTGCAGTTGAGCCAAAAAGATTTGACACAAGATTCTTTCTTGCCAAGGTGAATGCAAGACAACTTGCCTGTCATGATGGTTTTGAGTTAACTGAGAGTTTTTGGATCAAACCTAAAGATGCTCTGGCAAAATTAAAAGATGGGAAGATGAATATGATTCTTCCAACGATAAGTAATATTGAACAGTTGGCTGAATTTTCTACCAGTGATGAAGCCTTCAATCATTATGAGAGTTTAGGCAATAACGCAATTCAACCAATACTCCCAAAATTTATAAAACAAGACGGCAAATGGGTCGGTTTTCTTCCAGGGGAAAAAGGATATGATGATGTCTAAAGAATTCGTTCAGCAAGTTACAGCTCCAAATGGGAGTGTATTTACCGGCTCTGGAACAAACAGTTATCTTATTGGTGCAGAGGATATAACTCTTGTAGATCCAGGCCCAGTAATTGATGAACACATTGAAAAATTAATAAAGTTTGGTGAAGGTAAAATCAAACGTATCCTAGTAACACATACTCATCGTGATCATTCGCCTGCGGCTAAAGTACTTGGAGAAATTTTAAATGTTCCTTTAATGGGCAGACTGGTTGAAAAAAATGATTCACTGCAAGACAAAACATTTAAGCCTGATCGTGTTCTTGGGCACGGAGATTTAATTGAAACACAAGAATGCATCATAGAGGCCATTCATACTCCAGGCCATGCTTCTAATCACCTATGCTTTTTGATTAAAGAAGAAAGAGTAATGCTTACAGGAGATCATATTATGAATGGCTCTACTGTTGTCATTGCTCATCCCGATGGATCTATGAAAGATTATTTGCAATCCTTAGAATTATTAAGAAAATACAATTTTGATAAAATTTTGCCTGGTCACGGAGATTCCCTAATGGATCCAATGGCTGTGGTTGACTGGATCATAGATCATAGGCTTCAAAGAGAAAAAAAAGTTATCTCTAAGTTAAAGACTTTTTCATCTGTTACATCAGAGGAGTTAGTAACAAGCGTCTATGATGATGTTGACCCTAAACTTCATCCTATTGCAGTTTGGAGTCTCGAAGCCCACTTATATAAACTTCTTGAAGATAAAGTGATTGATTTAGATGCAGGCCAAAAAATTTGGTCACTAATTTAAAAACATGTTTGCTTTTATTTTAGGTTGTTTATATTTAATTTCTGCTTTGATCATTCTATTTTTAATAAAAGAGAAATTTAACATCTTAGGGTTTATTTATAATCAAAATAATAAAAACTTTCTGTTAATTT
>CABXUO010000052.1 GCA_902515455.1 uncultured SAR86 cluster bacterium | reverse complement strand
GATAAGCAATTTTATCCCCCAATGTCAGATCAACTAGATTCGCTTGGAGTAGAAATGATAGAGGGCTATGAAGAATCTGCTTTGCCTGCTGCAGATCTTTATGTAATTGGTAATGCATTAAGCAGAGGCAATCCGTCTGTTGAATATATTTTAAGTCATAAACTTGGCTACACCTCAGGCCCAAAAATGTTAGGTGAGATTATTCAGGATAAAACAGTAATCGCAGTATCAGGAACACACGGCAAAACATCAACATCTTTTTTAATTTGTGAAATTTTTCAAGCTCAAGGTATTGATGTTGGCTTTTTAGTTGGCGGCGTGAGCGATTCATTCAATAATTCTGCGCGCCTTGGAACTTCTGACTTTTTTGTTATTGAGGCGGATGAATATGATTCAGCTTTTTTTGATAAGCGCTCAAAATTTATTCACTATCATCCGGATACTTTCATCATCAATAACATTGAATTCGATCATGCTGACATATTTGAAAACTTGTCTGATATTTTGAAACAATTTCATCATGCTGTTAGAACAGTTCCGCAAAACGGCCATATTTTATATCATGGCAATGATGAAAATGTCATAGAATTGGTAGCAATGGGTTGCTGGTCTAACTTGCATCAAATAGGGAAAAAAGAAAATATCCAGCTTTCAATTGAAGAGGGTGCAATCAAATTTGAGAGTGAAAAATTTAATATTCATGAACTTCCTATCCATGGTAATCACAACATTAATAATGCGGTCATGGCAATGTATGCTGCTTTTCTACATGGCATTCATCCTAGAGAATCCTTTGAGGCTCTGAAAAAATCAAAAGGAGTTAAAAGAAGATTTGAAATAGTATTCCAAGATAATAATAAACTTGTTATCGATGATTTTGCACATCATCCAACTGCAATTCTAAATACAGTTCAAGCCGCCACTAGTCATTTTGCTTCTAAAAGAATACTTGGCATTATCGAGTTGGCTTCAAACACTATGTCGCAGGGATATCATGGCCAAAAACTCTATGAGTCAGCCTCAGAGCTTAAAAAAGTATATTGGCTTAATTTATCAGGAAGAAAAAATCAGGAATTTGAATATGATTCTCTTAAGTTTTTATTAAAAGATTTAAAAGAGCAGATTGATAATTTTGATGTTATCCTAATTATGAGCAATAAAGACAGCAAAAAAATATCGGAACCAATAATTGACCTCATTAAAAGTAAATAAACTTCCAGTATTCCCTTTAGGATTAGTAGTTTTACCTGGAACCATACAAACACTTCAGATTTTTGAACCTAGATACCTTTCAATGGTAAAAGATTGCATGAGCACTGATACCGGCTTTGTCATCACTTTGAGCACAAATAATCAAACTGGCAGAAGTTTTATGCCGCAGGGAACTTTTGTTGAAATAATTGATTTCAACCAATTACCTAATGGATTACTTGGAATAACTGTTAGAGGAACTCAAAAAGTATCAATTAAATCTATTGAGCAACTTGAATCCGGGCTTCATTACGCTTCTATTTCTCCAATAGCTGAGCCTGTCGTTGATGATCAAGCTGTGTTAGCTCAATTTCCTGAACTTATAAATGTTCTCAGTCAACTTAAAGAACACCCACAAGTTAAATCTTTGCCTTTAGAGATTGATCTTCTGTCAGCGGAATCTGTAAGTTATCAATTGGCCGGCCTCATTCCAATAACCCCAGTTCAAAAACAATCTTTGCTTGAAGCTTTTGATGCATCTCAACGCATGAGTATGCTTGCTAAAATAGTTAATAAAATTTCAGAAAACTCCTCTTAAATTTTTAATAATTGCTTGCCCTTATTTTCTCCAGTAAAGAGTCTATTTAAAGTTTGCGGGCAATTTTCAATACCTTCTTGAATATCTTCTCTATGTTGCAGTTTTCCCTCCAAAACCCATGTTGCAATTTCTTCCAATGCTTTTTCAGAATTAGGTAAATAATCGAGCACTAAAAATCCTTGCATTGTTGCTCTTTTAATAATTAAAGAAAATAAATTATTTGGACCATCTGCTTGTCTAGTTGAGTCGTATCCAGACGAAATTCCCCCGCACAATAGAACACGAGCATTGATATTGATTAACTCAAGAACAGTTTCAAGAATTTTACCTCCAACATTATCGAAATATATATCAATTCCATTCTTAGCTACTTTTGATAATTCTTTATGCACATCATAGTTTTTATAGTCAATTACGTCATCGGCACCTATGCTTTTCAGCCAATCACATTTTTCTTTACCTCCTGCTATTCCTATAACATGACATCCCTTTAGTTTTGCAATCTGGACCACAACAGAACCAGTAGCACCCGCAGCCCCTGAAACTAAAACCGTTTCTCCAGACATTGGTTTTCCAAGCTCAACTAATCCATAGTATGCAGTTATGCCAGTTGAGCCCATGACGTTTAACATTGTTGACATAGGCAGGAGATCAGGAACCACTCTGAATCTGTCCTCAATACTAGGCTTTGTAAGACAATGAGTTTGCCAACCAACTAAGCCGAAGGTTAAGTCACCAGTTTTGTAATCAGGGTTTTTAGAATCTATTACTCTCCCCATTCCGCCTGATCTAACAACTTCATCAATTTGAACAGGAGGAAGATAACCTGGCAGATCATTCAACCAACTTCTTTGGGTTGGATCAAAAGAGAGGTATATATTCTCAATGAGTATCTCGCCCTCACTAATTTTTGGCAGCTCCTCACTTACAAGTTCAAAATCTGAGTCTTTTACCAAACCCACAGGCCTTTTTTTCAAAATCCATTTTTTATTTTTAATCATCATGATAGATCCCCCAAGGAAATTTCTTTTTTTGCCTTGCAATAAATTTATATCTTACTTCATTCAAAGGTAGCCTTTCTTTGAAGAGGAGGTTTTTTTGCCTTAAACCTTATCCAATTAAGAGCTTTAAATATAGATGGCATTGAAACGAGTTTTTGTTCCAGTTTATATTTGCCTGGATAGTTGACCAACAATAATCCAGTTACTATTGTAAGTAATCCTTGGCCCGGTAAAACCAACATTAATAGACCTCCAATAATAAGCGAGAGCCCGATTATATTTTTTCCAATTATTACTATAAATCTAAGGATCGGTTTTTGCTCTTGCCATTTAGAGGGTTGTCTTTTTAAAGGCAAAAAATAATCTTCGGGTATTTGAGCAACAAACCAACTTATTCCTATAATACTTATCAAAAAAATAAAAATTGAAGATATTCC
>CABXUO010000051.1 GCA_902515455.1 uncultured SAR86 cluster bacterium | reverse complement strand
CTTAGGCAAACCTTTACCTATCACTCTAATCAGAAGATTATTCCAGGTACTAGAGTTGCCGTAAAATTTGGCAAAACAAATAAACTGGGTGTTGTCACTGAGACCGTCTCTAACTCAGATATACAAACAAAACCTATACACATGGTGCTAGATGACGGGCCAGTATTTTCTAGAACAGAACTTAAAATTTTTAAATGGGCGTCTAATTATTATTTACATCCAATAGGAGAGGTAGTTATCTCATTTTTACCTACTCATCTCAGGCAAACAAAAAATACTTATGAAGTTAGTATCTTAGATGATAAGAAGAAAATTATAGAAAAGAATCTAGATTTTGAAACAACCTTAAATTCAGAACAGGTTAAAGCTGTAAAGTTTATAAATAAACTGCAAGGTTTCATGCCCACTCTTTTATATGGAGTGACCGGTTCAGGTAAAACCGAGATTTACATAAGATGTATATATGAAAAATTACTAAATAATAAGTCGGTCTTGGTTTTAGCTCCTGAAATTGCTTTAACTCCCCAATTGGAAAGCAGAGTTAGAAATCAATTTGGAGATTTAGTAGGTATTTATCATTCTAAAATGACGCCTACTGCTCGTTACAAAGCTTGGAAAAAGTTTAAGAACGGCGAAATAAAAATTATTATTGGCACACGCTCTGCTGTAATGTTACCAGCATCAAAACTAGGACTTATTATTATTGATGAAGAGCATGATGCATCATATAAACAACAAGAAGGCTTTAAATTTTCTGCAAGAGACATTGCAATTAAACGAGCACAAACAATAAAAATTCCAATAATCCTTGGTTCAGCAACTCCATCCTTGAGAACACTAAAACTGGTTGATGACAGAAAGTTTAAATCTATTAGCTTAACCAAAAGAGTGACTCAAAAAAGCCCCCCAAAGTTTTCAATTCTTGATATTAATGAGGTGAACTTAGTCAGTGGTCTAGCTCCGCAGGCCATAGATGCTATAAATCGAACCCTTAATCAAAATAAGCAAGCCATGATATTTATTAATCGGCGGGGCTTTGCGCCGCAATTCATATGCTCATATTGCGATTGGAAAGCCATGTGTAATAGTTGTGATTCAAGCTTAGTATTTCATTATCAAGCCTCTCGATTAATTTGTCATCGGTGTGATTCTGCCTTCGGAGTTCCTACTCACTGCCCAAGCTGCTCAAAAGCACAGCTATCCTTTCATGGAACAGGCACAGAACAACTAGAGAAAACCTTAAAAGAAATTTTTCCTAATTCACCTATTTATAGGCTGGATCGGGACTCAACAACAAAAGTTGGCTCGTTAGAAACAATACTCTCAGAAATCAATAATTCTGATACAGGAATTCTTATAGGCACTCAAATGCTTATTAAGGGACACGATTTTCCAAATTTAGAATTAGTTGTAGCAGTAGATGTGGACCAGGGCATCACAAGTCTAAATTCATCTGCTGTAGAAGAAATGGGACAACAATTAATCCAGGTAGCTGGTAGGGCAGGACGTTTGGATGGTAATGCAACAGTTCTGGTTCAATCTAGGTACACAAATGATCAGAACTTATTGCAGCTTAGAAGTGGAAATTATTTAAATTTTACTAAATCACTCATGAAGCAGCGCCAATTAATGAATCAGCCACCTTATTCATTTGAAGCAACCATTAAGGCAGTATCTCCAAATGCTCAGACAAACCTGGAAATGTTAATTCAAACAAAGAAATTCATTGACGCCACTAATTGCATTGTCATTGGGCCTATTCCAGCCATGCAATCCAAAGTAAGAGGCTCATATCATCATCACCTGGTTATTCAGGCAAGTACTAGGACGGGTTTAAATAAGCTTTTAACTGATCTAGCAAACTCATTGACAGCAGACAAAAATAAACTTTTCACAAAAGTGCGATGGAGTATTAATATCGATCCTACAGAGTTCTAAAGATCAAATGTTTGTCCAACCATTTCTTCAGAAAGACTCCAAAGCTTGTGGGCTTCTTCAAGATTTTTTGAATAAGAGGATGACTTATGTATTTTTGAGTCAACAAAGTACTCTCCTGTAACTCCATCATCTTGCTTGGTAGCAAGATAGATAATGCTCTCTGCACCTTTTAATGGTGACCTAAAAAAAGGCCTTAAAATTAATCTTAACGGTTTGCTGTACCAAACTTTATTTTGACTCCCAAGTGAGGTGTTTACACCTCCCGGGTGAATTGCATTAACTGTAATATTTTCTGTAGATAATTTAATTGCTAGGTATCTTGTAAAAAGTAGGTTAGCAAGCTTAGATTGACCGTAACACCTTAAACCTTGCTTAAAATTATTTTTAAAATTTATATCCTGCCATTGCATTTCTTTAACAAATGAATGAGCAGCAGATGATACATTTATAATTCTTGTTTCGTCCTCTCTCTTTAATTTGTGCAAAAGAAGGTTAGTAAAAAGAAAATATCCAAGATGATTGACTGCAAATGTATTTTCAATTCCGTCACTTGTTTCGTGATAAGAAGTATTTACAACACCAGCATTATTAATAAGGACATCAATTTCTTCGCAAAGACCATTTATTTCTTCAGCACATTTTTTAATAGAGTCCTGATTTGAAAAGTCACAATAAACTGAATGAACTTGAATTTCTGGTGATAAATCTTTAATTTCATCAAGAAGACCCTTAGCTAGTCTTTCATTTCGATAGGTAAAAATTAGTTTTGGACATTCTTTTGAGAGTTCAACAGCTGCAGCTTTTCCAATACCATTAGTGGCTCCCGAAATGACAACTGTTTTATTTTTAAGATCCCACATTAGATTGAAATTTGAATTATTTGCCCAGGATAAATACTTTTGTTTTTTAAGTTATTTAAATTAATAATATCATCAATAGTAACACCAAAACGTATTGCAATTTCTGAAATTACATCTCCTTTTTGAATTTCGTATTCAACATATTTTGGAAGAGATGCCATGAAAGTATTAGGCTTAGGTTTGATTTTAAAATAATTATGAATACCCAAAAATATACTTCTTGCAATCATCCTTCTTCCAGCTTTGCCTGCCAATCTTTTAGCATCATCTGGATTAGAAATGAAACCAGATTCCACAAGAACGGATGGAATATCTATTGATTTTAAAACTCTGAAATCTGCAAATTCTACGTTCGGCTTGTGCATCTTTGTATAAGGATCTTTTTTTAGTTGTTCTAATATTTTTTCTGCCAAAATAATACTACTGTCTATCTTGGCTTCATAAGCTATTTGATAGATAGTTCGAGCTGCATCTTCATCAAAATCTCTTACA
>CABXUO010000050.1 GCA_902515455.1 uncultured SAR86 cluster bacterium | reverse complement strand
GAGGAATAAAGCTCTTTATTCAGAGAGTATTCATCATGGATGATGCAGCTCATTTCCTTCCTTTGTATTTACGATTTGTAAAAGGTGTAGTTGATTCAAGCGACCTGCCTCTCAATGTTTCTCGTGAGATATTGCAAGACCATCCATTGGTTGACTCGATAAAAAAAGGTCTAAGCAAAAGAGTTCTTGATACTTTAAAGAAAATGCAAAAGGACAAGCCAGAAGAATATAAAAAATTCTGGAAAGAATTCGGCTTAGTCATTAAAGAGGGCCCAGCTGAAGATTACGAAAATTCTGAATCAATAGCTGAATTGTTTTTATTTTCAAGCACAGCCTCAAATGAAAATGATTTAAATACTACCTTTGACCAGTATATTGAACGAATGAATAAAGATTCAGATAAGATTTATTATTCAATAGCAGATACTTTTGAAGCTGCAGCAAATTCACCCCACATCGAAAATTTAAAAGCAAGCGGAACAGAGGTCCTATTGTTAACTGACAGAATTGACGAATGGCTGATGTCTACGCTAATGCAATTTAAGGGAAAAGAATTACTTAATGTAGCTAAAGAGGAGTCAGACGATGGTGCAAAAAAACCACGCGTCACCAAAGAAAAGCAAGAAATCATAGATAAAATGAAGAAATCTTTAGAGCACAGAGTCACTGATGTAATAGCAAGCTCTCGTTTAGTTGATTCTGCAGCATGTTTGGTTCTTTCAAAAAATGAACCAGGGGCACAATTAAAAAGAATATTAGAAGCTTCAGGTCAAACTTTTGAGGATTCTAAACCTGTTTTTGAGGTTAACTTAAAGCACAAGTTGATCAAAAAATTGGGAGCTATGTCAGGCAAAGAGTTTAGTAATTTTGCGGAATTTCTGTTCGATTATGCGATTATTGCAGAGGGTGGTTCTCCCAAGGATCCTTCTAAATACCTCAGACAGTTAGATAAATACTTAGGATAAATGTCAACCATTAAAAGTGTTTCTGTTCTCGGTGGAGGCAGTTTTGGAACAGTTTTAGCTAACATTGCTGCTTCAAATGGTTATGAAGTTTGTTTGTGGGTTCGGGATGCTGATCAAGCGCTAAGAATTAATTCAGAGGGCGCTAATTCAACTTATCATCCTGAATTAAAGTTATCTGAAAACATAACAGCATCTGAGGATTTGACTTCTGCAGTTAAAGATTCTGATTACATTCTTGTGGCAACTCCCAGCATTATATTTGAGGAAGTAATTTCTCGTTTAACACCATTAATTAATTCCAGTGTTGCTGTAATTTCATGCACCAAGGGTATTAAATCTGATCCTTTTAGGACTATGACAGATATTATTAATCAACACTTAGGCCATCTTATAGAAAATAAATTTGGCGTACTTAGTGGACCAAATCTCGCTAAAGAAATTGCTGAGAATAAAGTTGCTGGCACTGTAATTGCCTCAGAGAACGATGGAGTCAGCTTAGAAATAAAATCTATGTTGTCTTCTGATACCTTCAAGGTTTTTTCAAGTCAAGATCTCCAAGGAGTTGAGTTAGCAGGAGCTCTTAAAAATATTTATGCAATTTGTTGTGGTATTGCGCATGAAAAATCTGTTGGCGAAAATGCCTTAGGATTAATTTTAACCAGAAGCATGGCAGAAATGAGTAGATTTGCTGTTGCTAAAGGAGCTAATCCAATTACTTTTTTGGGATTAGCTGGGATGGGAGATTTGATGGCAACTTGCACCTCTAAACTTTCAAGAAACTTTCAACTAGGGGAAATGCTTGCTCGAGACTTTTCATTAACAGATGCAAAAAATAAAGTTGGACAAGTTGCTGAAGGAGCGAGAACTCTAGAAGTTGTCTTTCATGAAGCAAATAAAATGAACGTCAGTATGCCATTGGTTAATTCTTTATATGATATCTTGTATGCAAATGCTTCATCAGATCAATTAATTCAAGATTTACTCGATCACCCTAATGAAGTTGATGTAGAATTTACTTATCAGGAAAAATCATGAATGAAATAAATAAAGACGAATTACTAGAATTAAAAAAGTGGAAAAGATTCTTTTTCATGGTTATATATTCATTTGCAATAAATGCTGTTGTTAATATTTTAATAATTTTAGCTATACTTCAATCCTTATTTTATTTATTTTCATCGAAGACTAACAGCCAACTAAAATCGGCTAATAATTGGCTTCAAGGCTTTTTTAATGATTCATTAAACTTTTTAAGTTTTAATACGGATTCTAAACCTTGGCCCTTCAACGACAAATCCGAAGAATCAAATTCAAGTGTAGACTCTGAAGAAGTTGAGGTAATTGATGGCCAGTCAGACGACCTTGAGCTAGATGATGATCAGCCTGAGCAAACTACATCTTAAGCAATGCTAAAAACTCTGCTCTGACTTCAGGGTGAGCTTTAAAATTACCACCTAATCTACTAGTTACCGTCGAGCATTCAGTATCTTCGACACCTCTCGACTTCACACAGAAATGTTTTGCATCAATTGTTAAAGCAACATTTTCTGTTTCTAATATGAAGGAAAGTGCGTGATATATTTGTTCGGTTAGACGTTCTTGTATTTGTGGTCTCCTAGAAAAATATTCAACAACTCTATTCATTTTCGACAATCCCAGCACCTTATTGTTTGGAATATAAGCAACTGTTGCCAGTCCATCAATGTTTACAAAATGGTGTTCACAATAAGATTGAACTGAAATACCCCTTTCTACAACCATTTCGTTATATTGCATTTTGTTATCAACAACTGTTACTTTTGGAAAAGCTGCATAATCTAGCCCCCAAAAGATTTCATTTACATACATTTTTGCTACACGTTTCGGTGTATCTATGAGACTATCATCTTTTAGATCGAGACCTAATGTTTCAGCTATTTCACTAAAGTTACTTTGGATCTTGTCGATTTTTTCTTTACGCGACAAGCCGTTATCAATCACTGGAGTCTCAACTCCAACTGACATTAAATGTTCATGTACTTTTTTCCCTAGAACAGGATCTGTTTTTGTTTTATCAAACGCCATATAATTCTTCTCCTTCCCAACGCGGAAAATATTATTATTTAAATTAAGTAAGCTTTAGTTTCAATTGCTTTGCAATTTTACCTTTAATTTTAATAAGCTTTTCAACTTTATAAATAGTCTTTGTAAGGTAAAGTTGAATTTAAATCAAATACTTCTTTGTTTGATTTATTGGTAATTCTATCAGTCTGTATATCAAAGTCACTCATTCCATCAATCACATCTTCTCCAAAGATATATCTAGATGTAATATCGCCACTAAGAATTTCCTCTTTAGTTGCATCTAGCTGAGCATCAATTTTACTTTTCTTTATTAGGTATGCATCAAAATCTTTCTTTGAATATTTTGATTTAAGCATTTGCATGGTTTTAGATGGAGAGGTAACGAGTGAAGTTCCATTATTGCCACCAAAACCCTTTGCATTTAGAACAGCAAAATCAAACTCACCATCCTCAATTTTTTTATTTTGTAATAAAAATTCTACATTTTCTTTGTGAACGTTTTCT
>CABXUO010000049.1 GCA_902515455.1 uncultured SAR86 cluster bacterium | reverse complement strand
TTAGAATTTTTTCTTGTTTCTTTGCAGATTCAAGAACCTTGATTACATAGCTCTTTTCGAACCCGTGATCTCTTACCAGTGTTGCAATTACTTCTTTTGCATCTGGATGTTTTGAGTAATCAGCAAAAATGTTATTTGACAATAAAAGCAAAATTATAAAAAAATATTTCATTGGGGTAAAAATTTTTTATGAGTACTCATGGATATAATTATGCCAAAAGCAAAAAATAATGATATGAGAGATGATCCACCTTTGCTAATAAATGGCAAAGGCATCCCTACAACTGGAAGGAGACCTACCACCATGCACAAATTTATAATTAAATTTGCAGCAAAAGTTAGGCTAAGTCCTCCAATCACCAATCTACAAAATCTATCTCTTGCGTTTAATGCTAAATAAAAACATCTTAGTAATATAAATAGATAAATAATTAATAAAAACAATACCCCAAGAAATCCAAACTCCTCTCCAATAACTGAAAAAATAAAATCAGTCTCTGTTTCTGGAAGAAAATTTAACTGTGTCTGAGATCCCTCTCTAAAACCTTTTCCAAACAGCCCTCCTGATCCAATTGCAACTTTAGATTGAATAATATTCCAGCTAGCACCAAATGGATCTGAATCTTGGTTAAAGAATGTTGCAATTCTTTGTCGTTGGAACGGTTGTAAAAGGATATTCCAAATAAACGGTGAGCTTAATATTAACAAGGCAAAGGACCCACCCATAAAACTCCAACTTAAACCAGAAAGAAAAAGAACAAAGAGCCCCGAGCAAGCAATAATTAAAGCGGTTCCAAGATCTGGCTGTCTAAATACGATAAAAAAACAGAAAAAAATAATTAACAAACTTATCAATATTTCATTTCTTTGAATTGGTAACTTTTTGTTAAACAAAAAATTAGATAAATAAATTGGTACTGCGAGCTTTAATAGTTCTGAAGATTGAAAAGAAAAAGGTCCAATCCTTACCCATCTTTGTGCTCCATTAATTTCGGGACCAAACAAATATGTAAGGCCTAAAAGCAAGAGTGAAAAAATAAGAAGGAATCCTGAGTTTCTTCTAAAAATATCTGGATCAGGTTGACTAACCAATATCATGATGACGAATCCAGCAAAAACATAAATAAATTGCTTTGAAACTATACTGACATCTGCATTTGAGGCAGAAAAAAGGAAAAAAAGTCCGAGCGCAGAGAGCAAAAAAAGACTAAAAAACAAATATGGATCAAAGTATATTTTTTTTATCTGTTTATTCATTTATTAAGCTCTTTAAGACTTCAATAGCCACTGGCCCAGCAACAGCCCCCCCACTCTCACCATTTTCAATTACCACTGAGACAGCATATTTAGGATTAGGCATTGGACCAAAAACAATAATAATAGAGTGATCTCTTAATAATTCTGAAGTTCTAACTTCTTGATAGGCTTCCTTACTGTCTAGGCTTACAAGCTCAGCTGTCCCTGATTTTCCAGCTACTTGAAATTTCTTGAGATCACGAATGCTTCTAGCAGTTCCATAGTCGCTCTCAATAACTCCGAGCAGGGCCTGATGCAATTTATTCCAATCCGAATCGTTAAATTTGTTGTCTTGCCAAATTTTTAAAGATTTTTTTACTTTTTCTTGTTTAACAATTGCAGGTTCATTGAATGCACCTTTTTTAGCAAGCAGAGATGCATAATTTGCCAGCTGCATTGGAGTCACCAACAAATAGCCTTGTCCAACACCTAGATTTACCGTATCTCCCTTAACCCAACCTGCATTCATAATACTGTATTTCCATTCGGGAGTTGGGACCAATGCTTGATCCTCATCAAAACAGTCTAAGCAAACTTTTTGCCCGAAGCCTAGGCTTGTTAAGTGACTAGATAATTCTTCGATATCTGCTTGATATGCAAGGGAGAAAAAGTAAGTGTTAGAACTAACTAAAAACGCTTTATGCATATTAACTTTTCCATGGCCTCCTTTTCGCCATCCTCTGAAAACTCTTCCAGTCTCTGGTAAAGTAAAAAATCCTGGATCTTTGATCTCAAAATCCCAATTAACAATATTCTTTGAAACTCCATACATCCCAATCGCAGGCTTAATAGTTGACGCTGGTGGATATCTTCCTTTTAAAGCCCTATTAAAAAAAGGTTTATCAGGATCGTTGATTAAAATTTGAAAATCATCTTCATTCATACCGTTTGATAGCTGATTAATTGAGTAAGTCGGAGAGCTATACAAAACGTTGATCCCTCCTGAATCTAAATCTATTGCAACAACAGCGCCTCTTCTATTGCCAAGAAATTTTGCTGCACTTTTTTGAGCTTCAATATCTAAATTTGTATGAAGATCAGATCCTTTTAAAGGTTTTGTAATTGACAAAGATTGAACAAGTTTTCCCATTGCGTTTATTTCATATACTCTTTCGCCGTAACTTCCCCTTAAATGATCTTCATATATCTCCTCCAATCCTGTTCGACCCTTGATAAGACCATGCGCATACACTAATTCAGCATCTCTCCAATGGCTGCGGGGTATTTCAGGCATTGATTTATAAGCATCTTCTGTTCTTGAGGTATAACCTAAAACATGAGAAAAAATATCAGGATAATCGCTAATTCGTCTATAGCGCTTTGCAATGAATGCATTTTGAAAATTAAAACTCCTTACATTGAATCTGGCAATTTCTGCTGCTGAAAGATCTTTTTTGAGAACCAATTCTTTATTTGCAAATGCCTTTTCTTTTTGGAGTTTCTTATATTGAAATTTGTCTGATTCTGATAGGAAAATTACAGGCTGAATCTCATCCAGGAAAGAATCTATATCATCAATTAAATTGGGTTGTGTGATTAAATCGAAAGTTGGTTCATTTTTGATAAGGACCTTTCCATTTCTATCAAAAATCTCACCCCTTAAAGCTTGAACAGGAACTGTATAATTTTTATTTTTTAATGCAGCAAGCTGATAATCATTGTATCCGGATATCTGTAAAGTAAAAACTTGTACGAGAACTGCAAACAGACCTAATATAATTATTACAAAAAGGATAATTGCTCTTGAAGAAAAATTATTTTTCTCGATTTGTCTTTCTTCAAAAATCATTATTTGTGATATGGATGATTTCTATGAATCGTGCTTGCTCTATATATTTGTTCCATTAAAAATATTTTAAAAAGTCTGTGAGGAAAAGTTAACTCTGAGGCTGATAAAATTAAATGCGAAGTTTTAAATAATTGCTCTGATACCCCATGTGAACCTCCAATGATAAAGTTTATACTTATTCCGAGATCAATTTTATCTTGCAAAAGGGCTGCGAAACTATTGCTGTTAATTTTTTGCCCTTTCCTGTCCCACAAGATTACATGAGAATCAGTTTCGATATATTTAACAAGCTCTATTCTTTCAGCCTCTAATATGGATTCTTTATCTAAATTTTTTGAAGATGAAGGCTTTGCCTCAGCATAAGAGATTTTAAAATTTGAGGGTAGTTGTTTTGAATAGAATTGAAGTGCTTGCTGCTCCCAATTAGATAGCTTATGACTGATGCTAATTATTTTGCATTTCATTATGCTGAAATGAGTGTCTTTTCACCCCACAAACTTTCTAAATCATAAAATTCGCGAATTTCTTTTTGCATTATATTTACAACAACATCCCCACAATCAACCAATATCCACTCTGCATCATCTTCGCCTTCAATGCCAACTAGATTTTTCTGATGATATTTTATAGATTCAATTAATTTATTGGCAATTGCTTTGGCATTTCTTGAAGAAGATGCTGTAGCAATGACAAGCCAATCAGCAAAACCAGAAATATCT
>CABXUO010000048.1 GCA_902515455.1 uncultured SAR86 cluster bacterium | reverse complement strand
AAAACCTTCATCATTACCTTGTTGGAAATAGTTACCATAATGATATGAGGTGCCTTCATAACCCCCTTTATTAACTGCATTATTAAATCCAGATAAAAATCCTAATGCGTCTTCTTTTGAGCCTCCATTTTCATATTCACAAAAATGAATTTCAGCATAAAAATATCCTGACTCAGGTAATTCGCCAAAAGCGTTTGATGCCATGGGATAAGCAACATCATATGATTGTCTATTTTCACCATCACATTCTAGTACGGAGGTATATTTTTCACTCCATGCTGCAGCATCCTCATTCTGTAGCCATGCTTCCCACGCATTATCTGCATCCTCTTGAGATGTCCATTGCAGTTCCCACCAAATGGTATCTTCTGATGAATTTGTTGCAACCGCTGGTGCATAGCCCCAAGATCCAACAAGGCTATCGCCCTCAAGAAGCGCTTGCCACTCAGCAATCATGCTTGTCATTGTTTCTGTGCTTTGATCAGGCCCAGCTTTGCAAGCCATGAACTCTGTAAAGTAAGTTTGTGTGATATCAGTCTCAGCACTTTCAGGATTATCAACCGCACAATTTGTTATAAATCCTGCCGTTAGTATGCATATTAAAATTTTCTTCATATCTCTCCAGATTGTTTTCTTAATTCATCATTCTCCCATTTAAATTATGTCTGTCAAATTTATACACATAATATTGTTTAAATGTATCTGTAGATAAGCATTATTAATCCAATAGCAATAAATACTTTTATTAACTTTTTTTTAAAGGGGTCCATATCCCCAATAAATGCTTTTATTAACTTTTTAGTATCAATGTCATCCATTACAAAATAATACACTAAAAATTATTATGCGAATGGACTAAATAAGGACTCCTTGTGCACTCAATACCAAAAAAAAGAACCCTATAAACGTTGTATCTATAGGGTTCTCAAAGAAATTGGCATCCCGTAGGGGAGTCGAACCCCTGTTGCCGAGATGAAAACCCGGTGTCCTAGGCCTCTAGACGAACGGGACTAGATTGCGGCAATTATAAAACCTAAAAAAGTTAATGAAAACCCTTGAAGGTTCATTTAATTCTATTATTTATAGCTTTCAAAAAGCCACGTAAAAAGTTTCCCTCCATCTGATCGGGATAAAGTCTTCGAAACATTCTTTCCATTCTAGTCATAATTTGCTTTGGATTTTCTGGATCTACAAGCTCTAAAGCTGCAACAGTTTCTTCAAAGTGTTTAATAAGATTATTCAGTTCCTCAGCTGTATAGGCTGGAAAATCTTGCCATTTGCTTATGGGATCATTTTGTGAAGCTTGATAAAGCTCATAGCAAATCACCTGAGCTGACATTGCAATGTTTAAAACAGGATATTCTGGATGCGCAGGAATTATTAGGTGCTTGTTAGCTAATTGTAATTCTTCGTTGGTAAGCCCCCTATCCTCACGACCAAATAAAATTGATACTTCAACTTTGTTGGTTGCTAATTCATATATTTCATCGGCTGCATCTCTTGCTGTTACAGTTGGCCAATCTATGGTGCGCTCTCTGGCTGAGGTTGCATAAATTACTTTTGAATTTTGCACCGCACTTTCGATGGAAGTAAATGTTTTAGCTTCATTTAAAATTTCAACTGCGTTGCCAGCAAGAGCAATTGCTTCTTGATGTGGAAATTTCTTAGGGTTGATTAGAGCTAAATTGCTCAAACCCATGTTTTTCATTGCTCTGGCTGCTGAACCAATGTTTCCTGGGTGAGAAGTTTCAACCAAAACTATTTGTATAAGGCTATTCATGGGATTCATATAACTATTATCATCATTTCCGCTACAATATGCGACATGTCAAAACCTGCATTACTAAATGTGGCCATAATTGCTGCAAACGTCGGAGCTACTGAGCTAGAATTTGCCGTGAAAAAAGTTCATAAACTCGATGTCATGAAAAAAGGTCCTACTGATTATGTGACTGAGGTTGATCAGAGAGTTGAAACAATGGTTTTTGATAAAATCAAGGAATACTATCCAAATGATAATTTCCTTGGTGAAGAGTCTGGGCATGAAATAAATACTTCAGATACAACCTGGATTTTAGATCCCATTGATGGGACGACTAACTTTATTCATGGTTATCCTCAGTATTGCATTTCGCTTGCTTGTGTCGTGAATGGTCAAACTCAACATGCTGTCATAATTGATCCAACCAGAAGAGAGGAATTTAGTGCATCTAAAGGAAAAGGAGCTGAATTAAATGGAGAGAGAATTAGGGTCAGTAACCGAAATGGATTAAAAGATTCACTTATAGGTAATACATCACATGTTCATGCAACACAAAATTATAACTTTGAAAATATTGCTACATTTAGAGCGCTTTACAAACATAGCCTAACAATTAGAAGATCAGGATGCTCTGCGTTGGATTTGGCTTATGTGGCAGCCGGCAGATTAGACGGATTTTGGGCTAATGGACTTGGGGTTTGGGATGTAGCTGCTGGAATGTTAATTGCTGAAGAGGCAGGCGCATTAACCAGTGATTTCTTAGGCAACCCTGATTACAAAAAAAGTGATCATTATTTATGCGCTTCTCCTAAATGCTTTAAACCTATGTTGGAGGCCATCAAGCCAAACTTTACTGCCAATTAAGGCATATCATCGAACTCAGCACCCTCAGGCTCGGGGATTGCTAAGTCATCTTGGGTTATGGAAAGCCCAAGCAACATGTTTGCAACGACATAGATCGATGAGTAAGTTCCAATCAAAACGCCAATAATTAGAGCCTGACTAAAACCTCGAATCATATCGCCACCAAAGATAAATAGCGCAAACAAAACAAGCAAGGTTGTTAGTGAGGTAATGAGTGTTCTTGAAAGGGTTTGATTGATCGAACGATTGACTATTTCTTCAGGCTCAAAGCCTCTTTCTCCTCTAAAATTTTCCCTCATTCTATCTGAGACAACAATCGTATCGTTTAAAGAGTAACCAATAACTGCCAGTAATGCTGCAAGCACGGTAAGGTCAAAATCCCACGATAAAATAGAAAATAAGCCCAGTATAATTACAACATCATGAGCCAGTGCTGCCACAGCTCCTAAAGCAAATTTATATTGAAATCTAAATGCCACATACAGCAAGATCATTCCTAAAGCCACTAACATACCAAGACCGCCCTGATCTCTTAACTCTGAACCTATTTGAGGACCCACAAACTCAATTCTTTTAAGTTCTGTTGACGAATCAGCCTCTTGTAAAAATTTGTAAATGACATCTCCAAGTTGACTGTTGCCATCTTTATCTGCAACTTTAATTAAGACATCAGAATTGGAGCCAAAATTAACAACCTGAAAATCATCAAACCCATTGTTAAACATCAAGTCTCTAATTTCAGACAAATCAGCTGCATCATCATAGGAGACTTCTATCAAAGTTCCGCCGCTAAAATCCAAACCTAGATTCAATCCTTTAAAACTTAGAGACCCGATAGATAGTATGAGCAATACCACAGATCCAATAGTAGCAAATCTTCGATAGCTCATAAATTTAATATCAAGGTTCATTAAACTCTAAGCTCCTTTAAATTTTTATTACCATACATAATATTGATGATGGCTCTTGTGCCTAAAATAGCTGTAAACATCGAAGTTAAGATTCCAATTGATAGGGTAATTGCGAAACCTTTTACTGGACCTGTTCCGATTGCATAAAGAATTATTGAGGCTATCAATGTTGTTACATTTGCATCAACAATGGTTACGAAAGCTCTAGAAAAACCTTCTTGAATAGCTGTTTGAGGCTCTTTGCCAGCTTTAAGCTCCTCTCTAATTCGAGAAAAAATCAAAACATTGGCATCGACAGCCATACCTATAGTTAAAACAATACCTGCGATGCCAGGAAGCGTTAAAGTAGCACCCAGCAA
>CABXUO010000047.1 GCA_902515455.1 uncultured SAR86 cluster bacterium | reverse complement strand
GGCTTCAAATTGATTGCCTCTATCAGTAGGTACATTATGATCTGGCGTCGCAACATTTGCATCTAGTCGCCATGGTTTTAACTGCTTATGTCTTAAGCCTTCAAAAGCTTGAGGTGAAGTGACTTCATGAAGGTAGTGTCTATCTATATAAATTAATGACTCATTACTCTCATCAGTTTGAACTAGATGCTCATCCCAGAGCTTATCATATAAGGTATAAGGCATATTATTTCTTAAATGGAATCGATTGATCTACCTTTCCACATTGGGCTTGATTTCTCAGCAGATGATCCATTAAAACCAAATTAATCATTGCCTCAGCTATAGGTACTGCACGAATACCAACACAGGGATCATGCCTGCCAGTAACCTCTACTTTAACCTCTTCACCAGCCTTATTGATAGTTTGACCTTGAGATTTGATGCTAGAGGTTGGCTTAATAATAAATTCAAGCTCAATCAAATCACCATTTGTAATACCGCCCAAGATACCGCCTGCATTATTTGATTTAAAACCTTCTTTTGTTATCTCATCTCTGGCCTCAGAGCCTCTTAGATCAAGTATATTCTGAGCATTTCCGATGCTAACAGATTTCACCGCATTAATACTCATAATCGCTTTAGCTATATCAGCATCAATCTTATCAAAGACAGGCTCACCTAATCCTATCGGACAATTTGCAACTCTTACTCCTAATTTTGCTCCTACTGAATTTCCATCTTCGATCAATTCAGAAAACATAGCATCTAATTCTTCCAATTTAGACTCGTCAGCAAAAAAATATTTGTTACTTTTTGCATTGATTAAATTAATTTCATCTGCAGAAATTGAACCTATTTGTATTACATAACCATCCGTGTAAATATCGAGAGAGTTAAGATATTTCTTTGCAATAGCACCAGCAGCAACTCTCATAGCCGTCTCTCTTGCGCTTGATCGACCTCCTCCTCTATAGTCTCTGTGACCATATTTAGCTTGATAAGTTATATCGGCATGATTAGGGCGAAAAACATCCTTAATATTAGAGTAGTCTTTTGATCTTTGATCTTGATTGTAAATAATTAAACTAATTGGTGTTCCAAGGGTTTTACCTTCAAACACGCCAGACAAAATTTCAACAATGTCATCTTCATTTCTTTGAGTTGTGACATCAGATTGGCCTGGCTTTCTACGATTAAGTTCAAATTGAATATCATCTGAAGATAGTTCTAATTGGGGTGGGCAACCATCTATAATGCAGCCTAGTGCCTTCCCATGGCTCTCCCCATAAGTTGTAACTTGAAATAATTTTCCAAATGTATTCCCTGACATAGGCGGAATTATAGACCAAAAAGTCTTTCAGAGCCCATTAAGAGTGCAATAGCGCTTGATTGGCTGATTATTTTTAAAATTTTCATATCTCAAAAAATATTTTTTTGAAGAATTTTTCACTAGAACTATTACAATAATATTTGTGAAAATAAAAAAATATTTTAAGAATAATTCATGCTACACACCATTGCTAATGAGCATTCTATTATTCACATTTTCTTGCTCATCCATAGAGAAAAAGCCTCCTTATGAAATATCTGAATCATATAGTGTCTCAATTAATAGAGATTTTTGGGGAATTCCTTACATCAGAGGAAAGACAGATCAAGATGTGGCCTTCGGTATTGGTTTTGCACATGCAGAAGATGCTTATGAAGATCTTGTAGAGTTAATGCCTTTGTATAGGGGTGAAAATGCAATTTATAACGGGCTCAAGAGTATTGAAACCGATTATTTAGTCAGATTATTAAAAATTCACTTAAAAGTAGAAAATATTGCTAAGAAGCAACTATCTAAAAATATACTTTCCATGGCTCAAGCATATGCAGATGGTGTCAATATGTATGCAAATCAACATCCAGAGAAAGTAAATCAAAACTTACATCCAGTTACTCAAGAAGATATCATCGCTGGATCATATATACAGCATCTATTTTTTGCTGGTTTGGATAGAGATTTAGCACAGATGGCTTCCCAAGAGAAACAATCAATACCAACTGGATCAAATGCAATAGCCATCAATTCAATTAAAGCAGACTCCAATGCTTCATACCTGCTGATAAATTCTCATCAACCTCTATCAGGGCCAGTTGGATGGTATGAACTTAATATTGAAAGCGAATCAGGCTGGCATGGGCATGGTGGAAACTTTCCAGGATCCTTTTTAATAAATGTAGGATTTAATAAAACTATGGGTTGGGGCGCTACTGTTAATCGTCCTGATGTCATGGATATATTTGAGCTTACTGTGAATCCAAAAAATGAAGATCAATATCTTTTAGATGGAGTCTGGGAGTCATTTCAAATTGAGGAAGATTATTTAGCATTTAAGGTTTTTGGCTTTTTAAAAATTAAGACAAAACAAAAATTCAGATACTCTAAATTTGGACCTGTTTTAGAGATGAACGGAAAATATTTTGCAATTAGGCATATAAATGAAAACTCTTTCAACGAAATTGAGGGATGGTATGAAATAAGTAATTCAAGAAGCGTATATGAATTTGAAAAACAACTTTCAAAAAGAAAAATTCCAAGCTTTAACTTTGTGACTATGGATGCAGATAGGAATATAGGATATTTTTATAATGGTCGAATCCCTCATAGAAACGATGCTTCTGTTACAAGGCAAATTATCAAAAGTTCTAGTTCAAAAGATATTTGGGATGATGAAAATTTAGTGAGTGATCTCCCAAAATACATCAATCCTTCAAATGGTTGGCTGCAAAGCACGAATCAAAATCCATTTCATGTAATGGGAAATTATTCACTAGAAAAAAAATTAATACATAAATTTGTTGATTTTGAAAAAAGGCTTACCAATAGATCTTATGTAGCAAATGAACTACTTTCATCAAATGAAAGTATTGATTTGAATAGATTTATTGAAATCAAATTTGATAACACATATTCAAAAAACTCTCGACAATATAAATATCTAAAATCAATTGCTCAGTATGATCAAAATATTCAACAAACAATTGAAAATTGGAATAGAAAAACTGACTTCCACAATACAAATGCTGGACTTGGAATGTGCTTTATGGCTCAAGAATGGATTGCAGAAATGAATAGTAAGCCTACTCCCTCCTATGAATCAGCCAAGAAAGAGTGCGAGAGCATTTTTAAAACAATTAAAAGGGATTTTTCTGATGAATGGGGTTTAATAAATACTATTTCAAGAGGTTCTAGAACCTATCCAATTCAAGGCTCAGTTGATACCCTAAGAGCAGTGTATGGTTCGCCAAACTCAGATACTAAAAGCTTAGATATGTCAGGAGGAGATGGTCTTTTCTATATTATTGCCGAAGAAGATAGCGGCAAAAAAATATATGGGATGCATAACTATGGATCATCTCGAAACGAGTCGTCAGTCCACTATTCAGATCAGACTTTTTTATTTGCTCAAGAGGCTCTAAGATTTATTCCAGTAAGCCTTTAAAAGGAGTTTGTTTTAACCGCAAATAATTCCTGAAAATCTAGAACAGACATGGATTCAAGTTCATCTTGATCCAAACATTTTGATAATACGGTTTGTACTTTTTCATCATCAAAGATCTTTCTAAGATTATTCTCAAATTTCTTTTCTAAGACCGGAATGCCTTCTTCTCTTCGGCGTTTATGCCCTATGGGATATTCAACCTCAATAGCATCGGTAGACGATCCATCATTAAAAAATATTTGAATTTTATTGGCTATAGAACGTTTATCGGCCTCTAAGTATTCCTCTGTATATCGCTTATCTTCTTTGATAGTCATCTTTTCTCTAAGCTCATCTACCCTTGGATCACTGGCAATATCATCCTCATAATGTTCTGCAATAAGATCTCCATGAAGCAAACCGATTGCAATCATATATTGTAAACAGTGATCTCTGTCTGCAGGATTATTTAATTGTCCAGATTTAGAGATAATTCTTATAGCAGATTCATGAGTCGTAACTTCAATATTAGAGATATCATTAAGTCGCTCAATAATC
>CABXUO010000046.1 GCA_902515455.1 uncultured SAR86 cluster bacterium | reverse complement strand
CAATGTTCTATGCCAATCAGTTAGGTCTTAAAGAAGTTATAAAGAAAATGGATGTATTTTCTGAACTAGATAAAGAATTCTGGAAACCAGCGCCGTTGCTTCAGGAACTTTCTGATCAATCTGCTAGTTTTGGAGAGGCTCCACCAGTTGGTGAAAGATCAGAGTTGTTAAGCTTTAAGCAGGCAAATATGGGTGGAGTGTAAATTAAGACATTTCAGAGATAAATATTTACAGTTGTTTCTTCTGGAATAAGATCATAAAGCTCTAATACGTCATGATTTAACATTCTAATACATCCATGAGAGGCTTTTTTCCCTATCAAACCCTCTTCATGAGTTCCATGAATGTAGATATATCTGTTGAAAGAATCAACATTTGTTCCTTTATTAAATCCCTCCTTTAGGCCACTTAACCACATAATTCTTGAAGTTATGAAATCGTCCTCAGAATCGGCATTTTCATGGATAATTTTTGCCTTTTGAGCTATATGTTCCCTACTTACGAAAAAATGATATTTAGCAACATTAGTCCCAATTTTAGATTTTATCATGTGCATGCCTAGAGGAGTTTTTAGTGAGTTTTCAACCTGACCCTCTCCATAAGCTGAACTGGAAACAGGATAACTTCTAATTAGTTTATTACCTTCAAATAAATATAATCTTTGCTCAGAAATACTTATTTCTATGGAATAACTTCCTAAAACTGAAAATGAGAGAAATGATAGGGAAATTGATAAGAAATACTTCATAATCTAGATCTTAATATAATTATTATCATTAAAACAAATATTGATAAAAAAGGAATAATCAAATAGCCGAATTTATAAAAATATGATGGTTCATTTATTTTGTATACTGTTCCTGACAAAGATCCTCTTATTCCTTTATTTAATATTGAAACAATTGTTCCTTTATTATCAACTATTGTTGATAATCCATCTGAAGTGCCTCTTAGTATCCATTTATTTGCTTCTAAAGCTCGAGCCCTTACTATCTGCAGATGCTGGTATGGACCATATGAGGTTCCAAACCATGTATCGTTACTTACATTTATAATGAAATCTGCATTTTTGGTTTCTTCTATATAGCTAAGAGGAAATGCAACGTCGAAGCAAATCATTCCGAGAACTTTAAAACCTTCAATATCAAATAGCTCCTGGTTTGATCTGCCTGCAGTAGTCGAAGACATAGGCAGGTCAAAGAAATCAATCAAGCCCCTGATTTTACTTTCAAATGGTACATATTCACCAAATGGCACAAGATGTTGCTTAAAGTAGCTTTGATTACTTCCAAGTATTGTTAATGAATTTAATAATTCATTATTATGATATTCCCAAGCTCCGGAAATAATTTTAGGTGCGTTATCTAATTTTATTAATAATGATCTCATCTCTGAACTATTATTTAAGTATGGAAACGGAGATTCAGGCCAAATTATTAATTCTGCATTCATGTGTCTTGTTGATAAATCTAGCAAAGTTTGTTCGATATTAGCTGTTTCTTCTTTCTGAAACTTTTTAAACGGATCTAATGAGGGCTGAATAATTCCTACGTTCATACTTTCACCAGAATATTTCTGCGGAATATTACTTTGTGGTAAAAATATGAGAAGACATATAATTGCTGAAAAAAGATAAATACTTTGTTTGTGAATAAAAGATAAAGCAATAAATGCAGACAAAAAGTAAATAATAAATGAAAGGCCATAAACTCCGATAATTGGTATTAAAAATTGACCCAAAGTATCAAGAGCAGTCAACCCTGGTAAGAGCCATGGAAAACCACCCAAGAGAACAAATCTAGATAATTCTAATATTGTTAGAAAGCTTGCAAATGATAAGCTTGATTTGAAAATATTTTTATTAGGTTTGACTAATTTTATAAGTGAAATAGGGGTGATGAATACTATTGAAAGCAATATTCCCATAAGCATAATTATTACTATAGAAGTTATTAAACTTGTGTTTCCATAGAAGTAAACACTTACTATTAACCAACCTGTTCCACTTATCCAATAACCTAAGCCCCATGCAAATGATCTCTTGAAGGCTTCAACAAAATTAGTAGCATTTACTACTGAATGTATAAGAATTATAAGGCTGAAAAGTATGCTCAGCTTTATATTAAATGGGCTGAAAGACAGAGTAGAAAGTGCCCCAATTAATGTTAATAATAAATAATTTATAAAAGAGTATTTATGCGCTTGATTTGATGGTGATCCCAATTTTCTTTATCTTTCGTTTATCAGCAGCCGTCACAGCTAAAATCATGTTATCTAGTTCAATTTTATCCCCAACCTTTGGCAGGAATCCCAATTTGCTTATGAATAGTCCTGCTAAAGTTTCTGCATCCGTGCCATTAAAACTCTTATTAAATTTTTGTTCAAATTCTGATAGCTCAAGAGTCGCATTTGCAATGTATTCATATTCGCTGACTTGAATAAGATCTTCATCCTCTGAGTCATGCTCATCTTCTATTTCACCCACAAGTTCCTCTAGAATATCTTCAATTGTTACAAGTCCAGAAATTGTTCCATATTCATCAATGACAATAGCCATGTGAGATCTATCTTTTTTAAACTCCTCAAGAAGTGAGTCAGCTTTTTTAGACTCTGGCACTACCTTGATGTCTCTAATCAAAGAGAGGATGTTGAAGTCTTTTAAATCTTTATTAATTATTGGAAGTAGGTCCTTTGCGAGTAATATGCCTTGAACTTCATTTTTTGCAGGTCCTAAAACAGGATATCTTGAATGACCGGAGTCAATAATTCGAGAAATCATATCCATAGGCTCTTCATCAGGAGCTAATGTGACCATTTCAACTCTTGGTACCATTATCTCCTTGACTGTAGTATCACCAAGCCTTATTGCTCTTTCAGCTATAAACTGAGCTTCTTTATCTATCAGCCTAGCGCTCAAAGCATCCTCAAGCAAAACAGAAACGTCATCTAAGCTTGATGGTTTAATAGTAAAGAAACGCTTTATTTTATTTAAAAGACTCGATGGAGGCTGATCTTGTTCAGTATCTTGATTGGTCATAATTTATATGGATTAGCAATTTTAAAGTTTTCCAAATATTTAATTTCTTGAGCCTCCATAGTATTGGCTTCTTTATTTTGGTTATGATCAAAGCCTAATAAATGAAGAATTCCATGAGCTAATAAATGCATCATATGATCCTCTAAGTCTCTATTCAAGTTCTGTGACTCAGTTTTTATATATGGAATACTCATAGCAATATCTCCAAGCTCACCAGAAATTTCCTGTATTTCCTTGCTTGCTGGAAAAGATAAAACATTTGTATCCAGATTTTTATTCCTGAAGTCCATATTAAGCTTTATCATTTCAGAGCTGGAAACAAACTTTAGATTTATATCTAAATTATGTTTTCTTTGATCAGATAGAACATGTTCAGCCATTAGATTTAATTTTTGCTCAAAATCAGCAGAAAAATCATTAAATTCAGGATTAAAAATGTTTAATCTCAATTTTTTTGTTGGTCAAATTTATTATACGCATCGACGATCTTTCGAACTAATGGATGTCTAACAACATCTCTTGAATTAAAAGTTGTAAATCCGATATCGTCTAATCCATCTAAAACTTTTAAAACGTGAGAAAGCCCAGACTCAATATTTTTTGGCAAATCAATCTGGGTCATATCACCATTAATTACCGCATAGGATCCGAATCCCATTCTTGTTAGAAACATTTTCATCTGATCAACGGACGTATTTTGGCTCTCATCCATAATTATGAATGCGTTATTTAATGTTCTGCCTCTAAGATATGCAAGTGGAGCAACCTCAAGAATCTCTTTTTCAAGCAGTCTAGCTACCTGCTCAAAACCAAGCATTTCATACAAAGCATCATATAGAGGCCTTAAATAAGGATCTACTTTTTGAGAAAGATCTCCGGGCAAAAATCCAAGCTTTTCACCAGCTTCAACGGCAGGGCGGATGAGTATAATTTTTTTAACATCTTCATTAACAAGCATCTCAACTGCCTTTGCAACTGCTAAGTATGTTTTTCCAGTGCCCGCTGGGCCAACCCCAAAGTTGACTTCATATTTAACCATATTAGATATGTAATGATTTTGGTTATTTCCCCTTGGTTTAATAATTTTTTTTGGTGTTTTAATGATTTGA
>CABXUO010000045.1 GCA_902515455.1 uncultured SAR86 cluster bacterium | reverse complement strand
ACATAAAAATAAAAATTGAAAATTATATTATTGAAGGGTCAAATGCGTTACTCAGCCAAGAAAATGAAAAGCTAGAAATATTTGGAAATCCAACATCTATATCATCTTCAAATATGAATGGTGAATCAGAGGTTTTAATAATATATCCAAATAAATCGATTGATTTGATTGGAAATGCAAAACTTAAAAAAAATGGGAATTTGATTTCATCTGACCTTATTTCATATCAAATTAATTAAAATGAATAAAAGCTGTTTAAGCCTAATAAATATAGAAAAAACAATTGGTTCAAAAAAAATTCTTTCTAACATAAGCTTCTCTGTTGAGAAAAATGAAATTGTAGGATTGCTTGGTCCTAATGGAGCAGGTAAGACAACTGCTTTTTATATAGCTGCCGGTTTAATGTTTCCAAATCATGGGAAAGTTTTAATCAGTAATAAAGATATTACAAATGAACCTATGCACGCACGAGCTAATTTAGGATTAGGTTATCTTCCTCAAGAATCCTCATTATTTCCGGAACTAAGCGTTGAAAGTAATCTTTTTGGTATAGCAGAATTACTAAAACTAGATCAAGAACATAAAATTAAAAAAGTAACAAAAATTATAGATGAATTTAATTTAACCAAGATTCTTCAAACTAAAGGAAGAATGCTATCAGGAGGCCAAAGAAGGAAAGTTGAGATAGCAAGAACATTAATTTGCGAGCCAGAGATTATGCTTTTAGATGAACCTTTTGCAGGCATTGATCCTATTGCTGTAGAGGAAATAAAAGAGTTGCTTTTAGAAATTACTAAAAAGAATATTTCAATTTTAATAACCGATCATAATGTAAGAGAAACATTAAGTTTATGTAAAAAAGCTATTATTCTAAGCAATGGTGTGATTATTGCTGAAGGAGATGAAGAATCATTAAAACAAAATGCTAATGTTAAAAAAGAGTACTTTGGTAAAATGTTTTACTAAAAATGGCCATTAAGCTTGTAAGAGAATTTAAACACACTCAGCAATTATCAATCACGCCTCAATTAAAAAAATCAATTGATCTGCTGCAACTTTCAAGGTTAGAAATTATTAATAAAATTAATAATGAGATAGAAGAAAATCCATTTTTAAAAAAAGATTATGAGAATCAGTTAAATGGAATGTTTGATGACAAAAATCTTCTAGATAACCTTTCAAGTGAACCAACTTTACAGAATCATCTTGAGAGTCAATTAAGCGACCTCAAACTTACCAATGGTGAGATAAAAATTTCTTTATTCATCATTCAATCATTAGAAGAAAATGGTTTGTTGAAAGTTGATCTTGATGAAATTGAGGAACAAATGGCTTTCGTTTATTCGGTTAAAGAAATAAAAATTGTTTTGAAAAATATTATTCAGAGATTGGAGCCTGCTGGAATTGGGGCAAGAAATTTTAAAGAAACAATATTTATACAGCTACAAAGAAAAGAAATTCCATCAGAAGAGCTAGAAATTGCCAATAAAATTTTATTTGAACCTCAATTTTCTAATTTTGAGGAGGCGAAAGATGAATTAGAAAATTATTATTCAAGAAGTGCTATTGAGAAAGTACTTAAAAAAATAAAACAATGTGATTTGTCACCTGGACTGGAATTTGAATCTACAATAATGATTCAACCCGATTTAGAAGTAATTCCGCTTAAAAACAAAAAATTTAATGTGCAATTTAAAAAAGAAAATTTTCCAATGATAAGTCTTGATCAAGATTTAGAGAAGTTAGTCAAAGATAAGAAAAATAAAGCAAACAAGGAACTGAAAGAAAAAATGGGAGAAGCAAAATGGTTGATTAGAGCAATTAATAAGAGGAATGAGACCGTTCAAAATGTTGGGACATTAATTTGCCAAAAACAAGCTGATTTTTTATCTGAAAAATCTGCAGAGTTAAAGCCACTTTCAAATATAGAAATCGCAAAACAATTAAATATAAGTCCATCAACCGTTTCGAGAATTTTGCGCTCGAAGTACATACAAACTCCAAAAGGTTCTCTTTCTATGAAATCGCTGTTAGCTAGCTCTGTTTCTAAAACTAGAAAAGTTACTCCTACGCAATTAATGGAAGAAATACAAAAGATAATTGATGGAGAGAGAAAAAAATTAAGTGATCAAAAAATTTCTGATTTACTTAATAAGCGGGGTTTCAACCTTGCTCGACGAACAATCACTAAGTATAGAAAGAAAATCAATCTGCCAAGCTCTCGAAATAGATAAATCATAATCTAGTGAGTTAGAATTGGGCTTATGACTGAGAAATCACCTCACCACTTTTCATCCGAGGAACTGCTAAAAACTATTCAGGGACATGACGTTGAGACCTCAATTAATCAGATTAAGAGAATTTTATCTGGGATGCATCCCTCTGAGGTAGCGCATAGCTTAGAGTCACTTCCTCCTTCAGAAAGAAAATTCTTATGGTCCCTCATAGATACTAAGGACGAGGGAGAAATCATTTCAGAATTACATGATGAGATTCAACAAGAACTAATATCAGAAATTTCATCTGAAGAATTAATCACTATTATTGGTGACTTAGAGCTTGATGAGATTGTAGATATTCTTCAGGCTCTCCCTGAACAAAAAACTGAAAATATTTTATCAGCTATGTCTCAAAGAGACAGGCAGAGAATAAAAGAAGTCTTAGAATATCCAGAAGACACCGCAGGCGGATTGATGAATACAGATATTATAAGTGTAAGGCCAAAGCATAGTATTGAGGTAGTAATGAGATATCTTCGTGCTCAAAGAGAATTACCTAAAAATACTGATCAAATATTTGTTGTCTCAAGAGAAAATAAATATCTTGGATCCTTGCCAATTTCTTCAATTATTATCTCGGATCCCAGCCTTAATGTAAGAGAGTTAATGGAAACTGAAATACAGCCATTAGCAGCAAATCTAGATGATAAAGATGTATCGAGGCTCTTTGAAAAAAATGATTGGGTCTCTGCGCCAGTGATAGATGATAAATCAAGACTTATAGGACGAATTACAATTGATGATGTTGTGGATGTCATAATGGAAGATGCAGATCAAAATTTTCTTGGTATGGCTGGAGTGGCTGAAGATACTTTTGCTGCGCCTGCTAGAGCTGCTAGAAGCAGAATTTTATGGCTATCAATCAATCTTCTTACTGCTTTTATTGCATCGATGACAATAAGTCTTTTTCAAACAACAATAGATAAGATAGTATATTTAGCTATTCTAATGCCTATTGTAGCAAGCATGGGTGGCGTTGCCGGAACTCAAACTTTAACAATAATGATTAGAGGATTAACTCTGCAGCAAATTAATAAATCAAATTTAATGTGGCTCTATAAAAGAGAGATAGCTGTATCAGTGGTAAATGGGATACTCCTATCAATTATGGTTGGTGGTATAACATATATTTGGTTTGGAGATTTAATCATTGCAACTCTTATTTGTGTTGCTATGATAGTAAACCTAATTTCTTCTGCAATTGCTGGTATTTTTATACCTATATTTTTACGAAAATTTAATCAAGATCCTGCCATTGCTGGAAGCGTTGTTGTAACAACAGTTACTGATGTTATAGGTTTCTTTTCTTTTCTTGGCCTTGCAACTTTCTTTCTCATTTAATTCTTTCCAATTTAGGCTCTGAAATTGTACCAAGGACTTCATATTGAAAATTAGTAAGATCATTTATATCTTCGGCAAACATTTCATTTATTACTGCTGAACCCGCAACGGCTGGAAGTCCTCCAAGAATTGCTGCATACCAAGGCAGATTTTCGCCAAGCCTGATTCTTAGATCTAAATTGAGGTCAAGGCCATGCAAGTTATTTTGATAGTTTTTATTAATTTGACCTACCCACTTCATCTTAGCTGCATTTGTATCTATATATAATGGGCTTGTAAGTCTCATCTTTGATTTACTGAATATCAAATCTCCTTCAACCCTACCTAATTTGGTAGAAGTAAACTCATCAATTGAAAGATCTAAGTTAGCTAGTTTCCCGAGGATATTTCTTAAATTCAGAATACCTAATAGATTTATGGCGCGTGAATCAGAAATTGAATCTTTAATTAAAAGATCTTTCAAAATAAATTTACTTTCTCCCTCAATATTGCTTAATGAAGCAAGCTCTCTCCATTGCAAGTTAACGGATCCATTAAAGTAAGAGAAATCTGCAAGGTCTCCTAAATAAGGAATCTTATTTGAATCTTTTATTAAAAAGTCCCCCCTTACTTTAGTAAG
>CABXUO010000044.1 GCA_902515455.1 uncultured SAR86 cluster bacterium | reverse complement strand
TACAAATTCCTGAAATTAAATTTAGATTAGATGATCTAATGGATGCTGAGTACTCATTAAAGTTTTTTGACTCAAGCACAGTATCATCTTTTGATCTTAAAAATGTTGATGCTTTGTTGGTTCGCTCAACACTCTCTGTAAATCAAGAGCTTTGTGAGGACACAGGAATTAGTTTTATTGCCTCTGCAACTGCTGGAGTAAATCATTTAGATAGAGAATTTTTAGAAAGCGAGCATATTGCTTGGTCATATGCTCCTGGTTGTAATGCTTACAGTGTTATTCATTATGTTTTAGCGGCAATAGGAGAGTTGATTCAAGATAAACTATTCCAAGAAAAAAATAGCATTGGCATACTTGGTTATGGCAATATCGGAAAAAGATTATATAAAATTCTCAAAGCCTTAAACTTTGATGTTTATGCATGCGATCCATTTGTTTCAAAACCCGAATTAGTTGATCTTGACAGCTTGCTTGAATGTGATTTGGTAACAATACATGTACCTCTCACTTTCCATGATTCCTACCCAACAATTAATTTAGTAAATGAATCTCACATAAAAAAATTAACTAATAAAGTTATTATTAACACTTCTAGAGGTGAAGTTGTATCGGAAGCTTTAGTTATGCAAGCAAAAGACTTGATTTATATCTGTGATGTTTGGATCAATGAGCCTTCACCATCTCGAGAACTAATACAAAAATCATACATCTCAACACCACATATTGCTGGTTACAGTATCGAAGGAAAGCTAAATGGTACTAAGTCAATTGCTGAGAGCTGCGCAAAACAATTTCAATGCTTGAAAGCAAAAACAAATGAAACCGAGAAACTGCCTGATTGGCCTTATGATATAAATAAAATTATTAAAGATGTTTGTGATACATCATTTCCAATGGCGCTCTTCAATAGTGAGCTAGATCTCAAATCTATTTCAGCTTCATTAAAAGCTCTTTCTATAAAAGAAATAGAGACAGGATTTAGATCCCTTAGAGAAAATCATCCACTAAGGCACGACTTCAATTCATTTTCGTTTAAAAATATTACTCATTTGGATAAAAAATTAGATACTGAATTTTTTTATGAGCTAGGAAGAGCAGGATATTTCTAAATCTTTTGCCCATGCCGGCGACTTTTCTGCATAGTGCTCATATTCATCTAACTCATCAAACGGATTTGTAATGACTTCAATTAATTTCTCAATTACAGTGAAATCTGATTCCTCAGCTGCCTCAATTGCTTCTTGAGCCATATAGTTTCTAAGTATAAATTTTGGATTATTTTCATTGAGCAACTTTATTTTCTTTTCATAAGAAGTAACCTCAATTTCCTGACGTTTTTGATAGGATTTGATCCATGCCCTAGCAACATCTGAGCTAAGTTCAGCAGTATGATTTTTGACAATCGCTGTCGGAAGATTTCTAAATGTATTTGTGTAGTCTAGTTTTTCAGACTCCATAATATCCAATAAACTTTGAATTAAATGAGCATCACCACTTTTAGACTTCTTCAAGCCAAGTTTTTTTCTATACAACTTTGCAAGACAATCTTGGAAAGTAGATTCATAAGTTTTTAGAATCTCACCCTGACATTCCTCAGAAATCAAAGAAGATAAGGCATGGCCAAGAGCTGAACAATTCCATAAACCAATATATGGCTGATTCTTAAATGCATATCTTCCTTGATGGTCTGAATGATTACATATGTAAGTAGGTAGATAATCTTCCATAAATCCAAAGGGACCATAATCAAAAGTTTCTCCTAAAATACTCATATTATCAGTATTCATAACACCATGATTAAAACCACAAGCTTGCCATTGCGCAATTAAGCTTGCTGTTTGATCAACAACTGACTTAAAGAAATTTTCGTAAACATTTTTAGTTTTAGAGAAATAATTAGAATAATTCTTAATACAAAAGTCAGCTAAAGTTTTCACATGCTCTGGTTTATTGTTGTAATGAAAATATTCAAAATTACCAAATCGAATATGAGTTTTAGAGGTTCTTGCAAGCATTGCAGCTGTTTCACTCTTTTCTCTTATAACTATTTCATCACTTCCAATAATCATCAATGCTCTTGAAGTTGGGATCGACAGAGCATGCATTGCTTCTCCGCATAAATATTCTCTTATCACAGAACGCAAAACAGCTCTTCCATCCCCAAATCTAGAGTAAGGAGTTTTACCTGCTCCTTTTAAATGAATATCAATTACTCCCCCAGAAGAATCTGTTTGTCCAAGCAATAATCCTCGTCCGTCACCTAATTGCTCAACATATTGCCCAAATTGATGGCCTGAATAAACCATAGATAATGGTTTTAATAAATTGATTTTAAATGATCCATTAAAGATTTCTAAGAGTTTCTGTGTTTCAACATCTTGAAATCCCAATTCTTTCTTTAACTTAACATTTTGGGTAACCAATAAAGGATTTTCAAATCCCTGCCACATTTGACGAGTATGAAATTCATCAGGAAGCTCAGCATAAGCATGAGGCCTTATTGGGATCATTTAGCCTTTTGCAATTTGTATTAAATTACCAACATGATCATCTCTTGAATGATCTACTCCTAAATGCTCAACTTCATTCCACATCGCAGCACTGCATATGGGACTTAAATTATCTTTTAGGGCATTAGCTACTTCTTCACCAGTTCCACAGAAACCGAGAGTTTCTACCATTTCGTCAGTAACAAGAGAAAACATCTCCTCCCATTTTCCCTCAACAGAAAGCTTATGAAGAGCCTCATTAATATCTTCCCACCCATGAAACTCTAATGCTGGTCTATATGTTCTGGTTGAGGCATAAAAACTAATTCTTGCAGCAACGTTTCTTTTTGCTGTTTGGAGATCTTCCTCAGATTCACCAGTAGCAATAAAACCACCCCAGAGTAGCTCACATTCTTTTGGATCTCTTCCTGATTTTTTCGCTCCCTCAATTACTGCCGGCAAAATAATATCATTGATATATTTTGGTGAGCACATGGGATGTAGCAGTAATCCGTCAGCCACTTCTCCTGCAATTCTTGCCATACCAGGTCCAAGTCCAGAAACATAAATTGGGGGTGCCTCAAAATCCATTGGTGGCGGAGTAAACATAGGTGTCATGAGAGTATGAGTATAATGTTCGCCTTGAAAATCTAGTTTTTCTCCCGTTTTCCATGTATTCCAAATTGCTTTAACCGCTAGAATGTATTCACGCATTCTAGGCGCAGGAGGGGACCAAGGCACGCTAAATCTTCTTTCATTGTGTCCTTTTACTTGAGTTCCTAAACCAAGTTGAAAGCGACCATCACCAAAAGATTGCAGGTCCCAGCCCATATTTGCAACTGTCATAGGACTTCTGGGGAATGCAATTGCCAATCCAGTTCTAACTATCATTTTTTTTGAATGTTCTAAACCAAGTAAAACTGGAAGAAAAGGCTCATTGTTAAGCTCACCTGAAACCAAAGCATCATATCCAAGTGATTCAGCATGCTTGACGATTTCAACTGTATTTTTCGAGAGACCAGGTATGTATGTTTCAATTCTCATATTATTTTATGTTAAGTTTTGAGTTTGCATAATTTTGTGCCCATTGATAATTTGGCTTTCCAGAGGGAGCTCTTTCAATTATTTCAGAAAAGACAATTTCTTTCGGCATTTTATAGCTAGCAATATACTTAGAAGCACTTTCTTTTAAATCATCAAGAAATAGATCAGTCTCATCTCTTCTTTGAATCACAGCCACTACTTTTTGTCCCCATTTTTTATCTTTTACTCCAACAACCAAACAGTCAAAAACATTTGGATGTGCTTTTAGTGCCATCTCAACTTCTTCTGGAAATATTTTTTCACCCCCTGAATTAATTGAAACACTCCCTCTGCCAAGAAGAGTCATCTGACCGTCTTCTTCATATTTTGCCATATCTCCAGGTATTGAATACCTTTCACCATTGACCTCAATAAAAGTTTTTTTAGATTTTTCTTCATCTTTGTAATAGGCCATTGGAACATGACCTTTTCTTGCTAGATAACCAATAGTTTCTGTGTCATCTGGCTGAATTATTTCTAGCGTATCGAGATTTAAAATTTCACTAAAATTTGGTTTAGTAAATTTAGGACCACCACCAGAATCTTTTAATTTTCCGTCTTTAGAATGAATATTTACACCCGTGGCTCCGGTCTCAGAAGAACCTACTGCATCAATTAAAAATAAGTTGGGTAGATATTCCAAAATGGTATCTTTGATAGAAGGACTGAAAACAGAGGCTGTACTTGAGAAAACAAATAATGATGAAAGATCTAAGCCTTTTTCTAATGCGCCAGGAAGGGCATCACAAAGTGGACGTCCCATTGCATCTCCCATGATGGTAAGATTCATTACTTTCTCTTTTGCAACAATTTCCCAAATATAATCTGCGTCAAATGAAGCTTGGTCATTAATTACTAATTTCCAGCCTGAAAAGAATGAATTAAAAGACTGCCATTGAGCTCCTCCATGCATGAAAGGGGCTAATGCAAGAGCTATGGTTTGATCTTGCAAGCATTTATCTGCGAATGCTTCAGGTGTTGGGTATTTTTCACCAGTTACAGCATCAATCCCTCCACCAAGAGTCATTAATACGTCCTCCATGCGCCACACCACTCC
>CABXUO010000043.1 GCA_902515455.1 uncultured SAR86 cluster bacterium | reverse complement strand
GGATAGATTCCTGCATAACATCTCCCAGAGAGCCTGTTTTGATAACTTGCCCTTTTCCTGGAATATATGAAGACTCAATGGTAAGTAACTCCCCGCCTACTTCAGTCCAAGCAAGGCCAGCAACTTTACCTACAATATCCTCAACATCAGCTTCACCAAATTTAAATTTAGGAACTCCACAATATTTCTCAAGATTCTTTGGAGTAATGTTGATAATGGATTGCGCTTTTTTAGTATCCGATAAAACTCTTTCTTTGACTGATTTTCGAAATATTTTTGCGATTTGTCTCTCTAAACCTCTGACTCCAGCTTCTCTGGTATAATAACGAACTATATCCAAAACGGATTTATCAGTTAATTTAACTTCAGTATTATCTAATCCATTTCTTTCTAATTGCTTAGGAATGAGGTACTGCTTGGCAATATTCAGCTTCTCATCTTCGATATAACCCGGAAGTCTAATGATTTCCATTCTATCTAACAAGGGACCAGGGATATTCAAACTATTTGCGGTGCAAACAAACATAATCTCTGATAAGTCAAAATCAACCTCTAAATAATGATCAGAAAATGTATTATTTTGCTCTGGATCAAGAACTTCTAAAAGAGCTGATGCAGGATCGCCTCGATGATCCATTCCCATTTTATCAATTTCATCTAGTAAAAATAATGGGTTTTTTACCTCCACTTTGGAGAGTTTTTGAATGATCTTGCCTGGCATAGATCCTATATAAGTTCTTCGATGTCCTCTTATTTCCGCTTCATCTCTGACCCCACCAAGAGACATCCTAGCGAATTTTCTATTGGTGGCTCTTGCAATAGATTTGCCTAAAGAAGTTTTACCGACTCCTGGTGGTCCAACTAAGCACAAAACAGGAGCTTTAAGCTTTTTTACTCTTTGTTGAACAGCAAGATATTCGAGTATTCTTTCTTTAACTTCATCTAAGCCAAAGTGATCTTCGTTTAATATTTCGGTAGCTGATTTTAAGTCAGATTTAACTTTACTCTTTTTCTTCCAAGGAATTGTGGTCAGCCAATCTAAATAGGAACGAACCACAGATGCCTCGGCAGACATTGGCGACATCTGCTTGAATTTAGTAAATTCATTATTTGCTTTTTTAAGAGCCTCTTTAGACATGCCAGCCTTAGCAATATCTTCTTCTAACTGAGATATTTCATCTCCTTCTTCACTAATATCACCCAATTCCTTTTGAGCAGCTTTAATTTGCTCATTAAGATAGTACTCTCGCTGGGACTTTTCCATCTGGCCTTTAACCCTATTTCGAATTCTCTTATCAACATCCATTACATCCAACTGCGACTCAATAAAGGCAATAAGAATTTCTGCTCTAAGTTGAAGGTCTGCGGCTTCTAATATTTCTTGCTTTTGTTTAATTTCAATAGGCAGCTGTCCGGCTATAGAATCTATGATCCTGGAAAGATCGTCTAAAGCATCGATAGATGCTAGAACCTCAGGAGCGATTTTCTTTGTAATTTTAATGTAATCATGAAATTTAGCTTTAATAAATATTGCTAGATTTTTTCCATCCTTTGCATCAATAGATGATTCAGCAATAAGGCTTGCTCTAACTTTAGAATACTTGGTATCGGATTCAAGTGATTCCATTTGTGCTCTATGCGAACCTTCAACTAAAACTTTAACGGTCCCATCAGGCAATTTAATCAATTGAAGAATATTTGCAATGGTTGCTATCTTGAACAAATCATCAAACAATGGAGCATCTAAAGAACCATCCTTTTGAGCGGCTAGAATAATTTTTTTCTCACCAGCCATTGCAGCATTGAGAGCATTTATAGATTTATTCCTACCGACAAAAAGGGTCGTTACGACTCCCGGGAAAACAACAACATCTCTCAGTGGAATCAAAGGAAGATCATATTTAATATTAGACATATAAATATAATGAGGGGAAATTTTTTAAAATCAACCAGCAGACGATGATTTTTTCTTAGAAGATTTATATACCTTTATTGGATCGGTCGAATGTAAAACGGAATTTTCGTCAACAATCACTTTTTCTAGATCGATATTTGGCAACCCGAACATTGTATCCATTAACAATTCTTCCAAGATTGATCTAAGCCCTCTTGCACCTGTTTTTCGTTGTAATGCCTTTTTAGCAATCTCAAGAAGGGCCTCCGCTCTAAAATCTAACTCAACATCATCGATATTGAATAAATATTTGTATTGATTTACCAAGGCATTTTTTGGCTCTTGAAGAATTCTTACGAGTGCATCTTCATCTAGTTCATGCAAGGTAGATATTACAGGAAGTCTGCCAACAAATTCCGGAATTAAACCAAACTTGACTAAATCCTCAGGCTCTAGGGTATCTACTATTGAAGCAAGGGATGATTGAGTATCTTTAACTGAAGCCCCAAATCCAATGCCTGACTTATCAGTACGATGTTTTATTACCTCATCAATACCAGAAAATGCACCACCACAAATAAAGAGTATATTTGAAGTATCTATTTGAATAAATTCTTGTTGGGGATGCTTTCTACCGCCCTGTGGAGGAATTGAAGCAACTGTTCCTTCTATAAGTTTAAGTAATGCTTGCTGAACACCTTCGCCTGAAACATCTCTTGTGATCGAGGGGTTATCAGATTTTCGGGCAATTTTATCTATTTCATCAATGTAAACGATTCCAAGAGCGGCTTTTTCAGGGTCATAATCACATTTTTGAAGTAGCTTTTGAATTATATTTTCAACATCCTCACCAACATAGCCTGCTTCAGTTAATGTAGTTGCATCAGCTATTGTAAAAGGAACATTCAAAACTCTTGCTAAAGTTTGCGCTAAAAGAGTTTTACCACTTCCAGTTGGCCCAAGGAGAAGTACATTACTTTTTTGAAGCTCTACTTCATCTTTCTTGGCATTAGATCTTAGACGCTTATAATGATTATATACAGCGACTGAGAGAGTTTTCTTGGCTTTTTCTTGACCAATGACATATTCATCGAGTTGTTGAAAAATTTCTAATGGAGATGGCAACACATCCAAGACTTCGTCATCTTCAGCTTTGACTTCCTCTTCGATAATATCGTTACAAAGATCCACGCACTCGTCACATATATATACACTTGGTCCTGCGATTAATTTGCGAACATCTTCTTGGCTTTTACCACAAAAAGTACAAGATAATTTGTTTTGATCATTATTTTCCATCTTTACTGGGCCTAGTTTCAAGTATCTCATCAATTATGCCATAGCTCTTAGCTTCCTTAGCATTCAAAAAGTTATCTCTGTCAGTATCTTGCTCAACTTTTTTCAAAGTTTTACCCGTATGCTTAGAAAGAATTTCATTCACCTTCTTTTTGACTAAAAGCATCTCTTTTGCATGAATTTCAAAGTCAGATGCTTGCCCTTGAAATCCTCCCAAAGGCTGATGAATCATGATGCGTGAGTTAGTTAGTGCAAATCTTTTGCCCTTTTGGCCACCTGCAAGCAATAATGATCCCATGCTGGCAGCTTGGCCTATGCAAAGAGTCGAAACTTCAGGAGCTATGAACTGCATGGTGTCGTAAATTGCAAGACCTGATGAAATGACTCCTCCAGGAGAATTAATGTAGATGCTTATATCTTTCTCAGGGTTTTCTGACTCTAAAAATAGAAGCTGAGCAACAACTAAATTTGATATATAGTCATCAATAGGACCTGATAAAAAAATAATTCTCTCTTTTAAAAGACGAGAGTAAATATCAAACGCCCTTTCCCCTCTGGGAGTCTGCTCTACAACCATAGGCACAAGGCCTGAATTTATTTTTTCCATAATTTATTTATTAGCTAGATCAGAAAATTTTATCACCTTTAATCTAGATTTAAGGGCAGAATCTAATTTTTCAATGAGCAAATTTTCTAATATGACCATCTTATATTGGTTTAGTTGTTCTGGTTGAGTTTTTATCCATGTCTTGAACTGTTCTGCATCTTTATATTTTTGCGCCTCGTCTTCAATAAAGTTATTTAAGTCCTCTTCTTCAACCTCAAGTTCATACTTTTGTATTAAAGCTGAAAACAGAAGGTCTAATCGAACTCTTTTTTCAGCGTTTTCTATGAAATCCTTGACTGGGAAAAAGTCTTCAGCTGCATTCTCAACTGTTTGTCCCATCCTCATCAGTGAATCCTTTCTCATAAGCTCGGCTTGCTCATTAACAGTTGCTTTGGGGACCTTAAAATCATTGCTTAATAGGAGTGTTTCGTATATTGATTCTTTAGTAAGTGACTTTTCTTGTTGAGCTATTTCTCCCTCCATCCGTTTATTAATTTCAGATCGAAAGCTCTGTTCGTCTTTCACATCGTCCATAGCAAGCTTCTTAAATAATTCTTCATCGATTTTTGCTTTCAACATTTCCTGCACTTCGTGAAGATTAATAAAAAATTCAGTTTCCTTGCCGGATAAATCTTTTTTAAAATAATCATCTGGAAATTTAGTTGTGAATGAAAAGCTAGCTCCAGGTTTTTTACCAATCAAATTATCCTCAAATCCTGGAATCATGGATTTAGATCCAATGATTAATTTAAAATCTTTTGATTCGTTGCCTTCAAAACCCTCACCATCAATCTTACCTTCAAAATCAATAATAACTTGATCCTTTTCTTGGGCAGCTCTATCAACTTTATCCCAAGTGCAATACCTCTCTAAGATATCATTAATAGCAAAATCTACATCCGATTCATCGAGAGTAATTTCAGATTTTTCAAAACTCTTCCAACGAGAAATTTTTGGCTTAATTTCTGGAAAAACCTCAAATACAGCCGAATATGAAATCGGCTTTGTTGGTTCTTCACTCTCAATGCTGATTGAAGGAGATGATGCTGGTTTAATATTATTTTCCTGAAGTTCTTTGGGATAGCTTTCTTGGATTAATTCATTTAAAACCTCATAATGAATTGAATCCCCATAACGCTGCTTTAAAACATCATCTGGAACGTTTCCTT
>CABXUO010000042.1 GCA_902515455.1 uncultured SAR86 cluster bacterium | reverse complement strand
CTTTCGGTCGGATATCTTTATCGCTTTTTTGTAAGTTGCAGGTTTTACATGCTGTAACTACATTCTCCCAATTTGAACCGCCATTTCTACACTTAGGCACTACATGATCCATGGTCAAATCCTTTTTTTCAAAAATATCAAAACAGTACTGGCAAGTATAAAGATCTCTTAAAAAAACATTGGTTCTCGAAAATTTCACATAACTATGAAAAGGATGGTAGCTTTGTAACATCAAAATGCTTGGAACTTTCATCTCAACTGAAGGCGATCTTACAATCCAATCGGCATGTTCTTTGATCACTATCACATCTCTAGTAATACTCAGTTTAATGGCTGTTTTCCAATTCAAAACTGATAACGGCAGATAGCTAACCGGCCGGCCATTTCCATTAAGCAATAAACAATCTTGTGACATAATTCAAATAAGTGCTAAATCATTACCTTATAAAAATCTTACATTAATTTGTACAAATAAAAACCCTATTTAAATTAGAATATTGTGACAATCTATCCAAAAGATATATTTTATTAGCGCTCTGAGATAATATAAGCCAAAAGTTTTTTTGAAATTAGATGAATTATCCTGCATTTCAAGTATTTGGCACTCAGCACATTATTACCTTGATCATTTGTGCAGCTGTAATATATGCCTACATAAAATACTTTCACAACCAGCCAACAGATAAAAAGGTTTTTGGCGGCAAATTAATTGCAGGTATCATAATCCTGCACATGCTCACACAGCCTTTTTATGATGTATATCTATTTGATTTGCCTTGGCAGGGAGAATTTCCTTTGCACATGTGTGATTTTTCAATGCTTGCCATGATTGTTTATTTGCTAAAAGATAATGCGCCAAAGATTCTTTTTAATTGCGCATATTTTTGGGGAATTTGTGGAGCAACGATGGCTTTAGCAACTCCAGATCTCGAATATGGCTTTCCACATGGTGAATATTCTCCTTTCTTTTGGGGTCACAGCTTTATTATATTGGCTGTTCTATATGTCGTAATGGTTTATAAAGAAAGACCATACCTAATTGATATTTTCAAGGTCATTGGAGTGACTTTGGGTCTATTGATTTTAGTCTATATTGCCAATCTTCTAATAGGCTCACCCGCAAATTATTGGTATTTAGTTGATAGACCGGTTGACGGGACCCTAATGGATTATTTTCCTGATCCTCCATTGCATTTAATAGCTGTGATTCCATTGGCTGTTATTCTGTTTTATATTGCATATCTACCATTTCAGATTAAAGATAAACTTAGTAACAAATAAGCTATATGAAACTTGAACCAAATGTGTGGTTTGATGAAGTTGTTAAAACTTATCATCGCATTTCGCCTCACATACATCATACTCCGTTGGTGACTTGTCCTGATTTAAATGAAGAATTAGGTGGTATGTATTTATTTAAATCTGAGTCATTACAGATTACTGGTTCATTTAAAGTAAGGGGCGCACTATCTGCAATTTCCAGACTATCAAAAAATGAGCTTAAACGTGGTGTAATAGCCTATTCATCAGGAAATCATGCCCAAGGCGTTGCTCATGCAGCAAAAGTCTTTAATACACCAGCAACGGTAGTGATGCCGAAAGATGCTCCAGCCAGAAAAATTGCTAACGCTCAGTCTCTTGGTGCAGAGGTAATATTTTATAATCGACGCACCGAAAGCAGAGAAGAGATGAGCGTAGAAATAGCCAAAGAAAGAAATTTAGTTATTATCAATCCATACGATGCTTTGGCTACCATCTATGGTCAAGGAACAGCCGCATACGAAGTAATTAATGATGCAAATAATCCTAAGCTTGATAATGCAATTATTTGTGCAGGCGGCGGCGGACTGACAGCAGGCTCATGCATTTCAATCAAACACATCAATCCAGAGTGTAATGTCTTTACCGCAGAGCCTGAAGCTTGGAATGATCATCAATTGTCTTTTGAAAAAAATGAAAGAGTTGCTATGGATACTAATCGAGGTGGACTCTGTGATGGATTGTTAACCCCCACTCCAGGAGAGATACCCTTTGCGATCAATACTCACTTTGGGGTTAAAGGTTTAGCGGCTTCTGATCAGGCTGTATGCGAGGCCATGCGTTTTGCCTTTAATCGACTAAATCTTAAATTAGAGCCAAGTGGCGCTGTGGCCTTGGCTTGTCTACTTGAAAACAAGGAAAAATTCCGTGGCACAAGAACTTTGGTTATGCTCTCAGGTGGTAACGTAGATCAAAAAAACTTTCACTGATTGTCTAGCCAGAGCTAGTTAGCAGAATCCTCACTGTTTTTTTGCAACAGATCATCTATTCCTTTACCGCCTGTCATAACATCCACTATTACGCCTATGACCATGTTGAGTAAAATCACAGCATTGATGATGATAAAAGAAACAAAGAAAATCCATGCATAAGGATAAGCCTCTATCACATTGCCCATGATTGCACCCCAATCATCGTAAGTGGCGACTTGGACTAATGTGATTAAAGCTAGGCCTATATTGCCCCAGTTTTCTGGGTCAACTTTGCCAAAGAACATGGTACCAATAGCGCCCCAAACATACATGAAGATAAACATTAACAATGCTATAAAGCCAACTCGCGGTATGGTTTGTACTAAGGAGTCGATGATATGACGAAAGGCCGGAACCACTGTGATGATTCTTAAGACCCTAATAATTCTTAGCAACCTTGCCACAAAGACACTTTCAACATTATTGATTGGAACCAGTGAAATAGTAACAATTAAAAAATCAAAGATATTCCATCCATCACTAAAGAATTTCTTTAAAGACTGCTCGGAAATCATACGAATGATTATTTCGATCAAGAAAAATAAAGTGATCGCATAATCAAATAAATCAAGATAAACGGTGTATTCAGGTGATATGTCATAGGAGCTGACTCCTGCGAAGATAGCCGAGGCCACAATGACAGCAATTACTATGCTGCTAAAGACATTACTATTTCTAATTTTTAGAAAAAATTCTACGAAACCATTCATAATTGCCCCTCATAATAAAGATAAGTATATTTTTTACAACCAAAAGACCTAATCAACAAGATAAATCCCCTCTGCCATATAAAAATCATTGGCGCCTGCTGTGCCAGTATCGCCTGATTTATATAAATTGACGTTCACCCTACCGCCACTCTCATCAGGTGATGAACCACCATACAAAGCGCCTGCTACTGATGCCCCGCCCAACCAAGAATTACTGAGACTGTCAGTCGAGCTACCTGTGTAAGTGTTGGTTGTGCCAGTGATAGCAACATTAAAGGATGAAAAGCCAGCGTTTGAGACAATAGGATTTTTATCATCAAAATTGGTAAAGGCTAAGGTTCCAGAATAGCCGCTGGTGCCCCAATTAAAGGTTGCTGCCACATCGGCGCTGGTGGTATATTTATGCACGTCATAGTTGGTGCCGGTTTGATTGTAACGATAAGCCACATTCACCACCGCAGCCCCGCTCATCGAAGCTGAGCCTGAGGTTGGTATCTCACTTTGATCGACCACTTCACCGCCGACCCATGTACCCAAGTGAACTGAAGCATTTTGCGTGCCAGCATTGGGAGAAATATCAGCCGCGCTCATGGCCCAAAAACCCCAAGTCGAATACTCTGTATCGGGCATGGAATCATTTCCGCCTGAGTGAAATAAATCAGAATCTTCTTTATCCAAAGTGTTGTAAGAAACCATGACTCCAGCTAGATTATTTGAACCCCCCGAAGTGCCATCAATTTGCGCCCCATCGTCTTGAATTTCTGCTGCAAAGACTTCACTTGAAATGTAAGCTGATTTAGCTGCATCGTTGGTGGCATCACCAAACTTTAAAGTCATAGATCCAGTATCCACAGTCGTCCAATTTGAGGTGTAATTATTCGAAGGTGCTGCACTGATGGTCATGGGTGCGACCACTTGCACATCATCGTTCGTCGTATCAAACGTAAAGCTAGCCAAGGTACTGCTGGATCGAATTGAAGACAGCTGAGAGTTGCCTGTGCCACTGACATCAAATTCTAAGATGCCACTGAAAAATCCACTGTAACCTGTGGCACTCGAGGTATAGAAATCAGAGGACCTAAAATCACTTAAGCTTGCATAATCTGCATAAGACGAGCTTGAAGGTTTAACATCTTGAACCACAGCTGAAATATTGAAGGAGCCGGTGCTGAAGGTGTCATTGTTGGAGTTATAATTAACTCCCAACGTCATATTACCTGACTTGTAAGGATCAGAAGATGTGATCATGGCGCCGCCAGGTTGATTAGAGTTATCACCCCAAAAGCAGCCGCTATCATTGGAGGTTGCGCACTCAATTGGGGAAGTACCATAGTTAATGCCCAGACCATCATTATCTGCATTGGTTGCACCCTGATAGGACCAATAATGATAACCATCCATGCCCAAGCCAGTATCTCCTGCTGAGTATCGAGTGGTATCATTTTTGCGATAATCCACATTAGATATCACCACATTCAGCAAACTTTGTTGATCGTCTCGAGTGGTACTGCCTGAGGCGCCGTCGTAGGAATCTTTAAAAGAAATTTGTGCCCAAAGGCCAACCCCGACACCACTTGGATTGAGAACTTGCCACCACATGGATTGACCTTCAGGCAACTCATTGGTGCTCCCATTGAATCTAGAGGTATCAAGCATGTCAGAGCTATCAAGGGCGATGCTAGAAAAATCATAGTAGTTATCATAGGTATTACATGCCGAGGCATTATTGCCTACGCCCAAGCAATAATCGTGTCCAACATCACCATACGACCAAAGCGTTTTTGGAATGAAATTAGGAATAAAATAATCATCGCTGGTTCCACTGGCAGCAAAGTTTTCAAGTGGGATGACTGCCATGGCAATGACTCTTTTATTTCCATTGGTAAAGGATACAAAGTTAGCATCCTTATAAACCTCACCGGCTAGTGTTACTTGATCTTCGTAAAGGTTGTAGGTTGAGGTTACTGCAGTTGATTGTGTTCCTGCGGAGGGTGTAAAGGTCAAGCCTCCATTACCGGCAACTGATCCATAACCTTCATCCCCCATTTGGGTGAAATGGGAATCACGAAAAAGATAAGCTTCGTAGGCTCCTGCGCAGCTTCTTGAACTATTTGATAAGCCTAGCCAAGAACAACCGCTTGTGGATA
>CABXUO010000041.1 GCA_902515455.1 uncultured SAR86 cluster bacterium | reverse complement strand
AAAAGTCCTAAGACAGGTCTGGACTTTATTGATAAATGGATAGCTATTTCCATTAATGCATCGATACAGCCTTTTATCGTATTTAATAAAATTGATTCACTAGAAGAAAATGCATTCTCGAAAGAGAAGAATATCTATGAAAATATAGGAATAAAAACGTTTGAAATTTCTGCAAAATTTTCAACACATTTAAACCACCTAGAAGAATTTCTTACAAAAAAAACTACCATATTTGTTGGTAATTCTGGCTCTGGCAAATCAACCCTTACTTCAGCTATTACTGGAAAAGAAATTCTGTCTAGAGATTTATCTAACAATCAAGGGGTTCACACAACCTCTGTTTCAACTCTATATAGTACTAATGATATGCAGCTTATTGACTCTCCCGGAGTAAGGGATGTAAGCCTGGATCATTTAGAGCCAAAGAAAATTATTCGAGGTTTTACAGAAATATTTAGTTTTTCGACAAAGTGCGAATTTCCAAATTGTAATCATAAAAATGATCAAGGATGTGCGGTCATGGAAGCAGTAAGAAATGGCGAAATTGAAGAAAGTAGATACAATAATTTTATGGTTTTAAGTCAAAAAAATTAAATGAATGATAAAACTCATTTTGGCTTCAAAGAAGTTGATGTAAGCAAGAAAGCTGAACATGTTGGTGATGTTTTTCATTCTGTTGCTGAAGAATATGATTTGATGAATGATGTCATGTCATTTGGGCTTCATAGGCTGTGGAAGAAAATCCTTATTGAGCTTGCTGAGCTAAATGAAAACTCTGTAGTGCTTGATATTGCAAGTGGAACTGCTGATATACCAAAACTTATCAATGAAGAATTTAAATCTGCATCAATCCATGTAACTGATATCAATGCATCAATGCTTGTTAGGGGAAGGCAGAGATCTTTAAATGAGAATTTTTTTCATAATTGTGCTTTTACTTTAGCATCAGGTGAAGAGCTTCCTTATCAGGATAATTCTTTTGATTTAGTAACAGTTGGATTTGGCATTAGAAATTTCACAGATAAACTAATTGGATTGAAAGAGATGAAAAGAGTTTTGCGACCAAATGGTACTTTATTAATTTTAGAATTTTCAAAACCAACGAATTCTTTTTTTTCTAAAATATATGACTGGTATTCATTTAAAGTAATCCCAAAATTAGGAAGCTTTTTTGCAAATGACTCTGAGAGTTACCAATATCTTGCTGAATCAATCAGGATGCATCCAAACCAAGAAGAATTGAGAAATATGATCTTAGATGCAGGATTTGAGAAATGTAAATTTTACAATCTGCAAAATGGGATCGTAGCAATTCATCAAGCAAAATAAATGAGCATATCGCTGAATAAACTTTTCATGGAGATAAGCTCTTTATCTCCAGGTCTCTTGAGAAAGGTTGAGGGCTTATATCCTTTGAAATTTAATATTGAGATTTCTGCTTTGCCAGATGTTTCTTTGACCTTGAGTAGCGATGATCAAAAACTTAATTTTTTTAAACATAAAGATCCACAATTTTCGCTGAGATTAGATATTTTTGAAGCACTAAATGCCTTGAAAAACAAACGGGTCCCAACAAAATGTATTTCAGGTGACATCGAAACTGCTATTGTATTTTTTGGTGCGATTGCAAGTTCCAATATTGATATTGAGCTGCTCGTTTATAAATATTTTGGGGATATTCCTACTATAATATTAAGAAAAATGTTTGTTAAATCCGCAAAAAAAGAGTCCGTAGAAGATAATGATCAAATAAACAAGCTTCTTAAGTCCTTAAGAGATATCTCGATAAGGCTTGACAGAATCGAACAAGAATTTCCTAATCAATGAATATTTTTCTTTCAATATTAGACTGCCTAAAAATTGTTATCCAAGCTCTAAGATTTGGAGTTGTAAATATTCCAATTGAAAACAGTAGCTCTTTACTCATTCGAATTCTTGGATTTTTTAATCCTTTTTTTGTATTTAATCGCAATATTCCTCACGGACTTAGGATAAAAAATTTTTTAGAAAACCTTGGTCCCATGTTTATAAAATTCGGTCAATTGTTATCAACAAGAACTGACGTTGTTCCTTTAAATATAACCTCACATTTAAAAGAACTAACAGATCAATGTAAGCCTTTTTCAACGACTGAAGCAAAAGAAATAATTGAAAATAGTTTAGACATAAAAATTGACGAAATATTTGAAGATTTTGAAGAAATTCCATTGGCTGCAGCCTCTCTAGCTCAAGTCCACAAAGCAAAGCTCAAAACAACAAATGAAAAAGTAGTAATAAAAGTTTTAAGGCCTGGAATTCATAAGAAAGTTAAAAGAAATGTTAGGGTGATGAGAACTGCAGGTTTTTTAGTAAACTTTTTCTATCAAGACAGTAATAGATTAAAACTAAATAATGTAATTGATGACTATGAAAAAACAATTTTAAGAGAATTAGACTTAAAAGTTGAAGCAGCAAATACAACAGTTACCAAGAAAAACTTCGCTGATTCTGATTTACTTTTTATTCCAAAAGTTTTTTGGGACTATACAAGAGTAAATGTTTTAACACTTGAGGAAATTGATGGCATAGCCTGTACAGATATCGAATCAATGGATGAGCTTGGCATAGATAGAAAAGTCCTAGCAGAAAATGGCGTAAAAATTTTTCTAGATCAAGTTTTTAGGGATAATTTTTTTCATGCAGACATGCATCCTGGAAATATATTTGTCAGTAAGGAAAATATTGAGCAGCCAAGTTATATAGCTATTGATTGCGCAATAGTAGGCTCGCTTAGTAGAGAGGATCAATACAACCTTGCAAGGATGCTCCAAGCAACTTTGAAACAAGACTACGAAAAGCTTTCCGAACTTTTTATAGGAGCAGGGTGGGTGTCTAGTCAAACAAACAAGGCAGAATTAGAGCAAGCCTTAAGAGCTACGTGCGAACCAATTTTTGAAAAACCATTATCAGAAATAGAATTTGGAAGTCTATTGCTCTATTTATTTGATTCAACTCGACAGTTTGGCTTGTCAGTTCAGCCTTCCTTGATTCTTCTTCAAAAAACTCTAATTCACATTGAGGGTATGGGAAGAGAGATATATAAGGACCTTGATTTTTGGGGTCTAGCAGAGCCTTATTTAGATCAATGGATTAATAAACAGTTTAGTCCAATTAAATTGAAAGAATTTTTAGAAAATAACTATTATGAAGTTTTAGAAAAAGCGTCTTCATTGCCAGGAGAAATTTTTGATCTTCTTGATAACATTAAATTCTTAGCTAATGACGGCAAAAAAAATGCTGAACTAGTAAAAATTCTTGAAACTGGACTTCAAAATCAGCGAAAATGGCAAAATCTAACTATACTTATTCTAATAGGCATTATTATGTATCTTCTTGGAACAATGTTGTCATGAAGGATAGGAGAAAATTATGGGAATAGGCGGAATAAGTTTTTGGCAAATACTAATTATATTAGTTGTGATACTCGTCCTATTTGGCGGGAAGAAAATTAGAACTATGGGATCTGATTTAGGTGAGGGACTAAAGGGATTTAAGAAGGCTATAAAAGATGAAGATGCAGATAAAGAATCTGAATCTAAAAAAGACGATCAATAAAAATTGTTACAAATAGGATTTCTTGAGATATTGATTATCCTGCTTGTTGGGATAGTCCTAATTGGTCCTGAACAACTGCCTAGCTTCGTAAAATCTTTAATGAAAGCCTTTACTAGATTTCAAAACAAATTATTTGAATTTAGATCCTCTATAGAAAGAGATATTGGCGCTGAAGATCTTAAGCAAGATATTTTCAATGAGCTTAAAATGGAAGAATTTAAGAAGGAAGAAGATGAGCGATCCAAATGAGATGTCATACATTGAGCATTTAAAAGAATTACGCTCGAGAATAATCAGAATGTTTTTTTTCTCTGGCTTGATCCTTTTATGTTGCCTTCCCTTTACTAATAATATTTACCTGTTAGTTTCTACGCCAATGATTGACCTTCTGCCTTCCGGAAGCTCTATGATTGCTACTGAAGTAGCCTCACCCTTCATCGCTCCACTCAGAATAACTATTTATACTGCGTTATTAATATCTGTGCCTTATTTTTTTATTGAGCTATGGGGTTTTATCTCTCCAGGATTATATAAAAAAGAAAAAGCTTTTGTTATACCTCTTATTATCTCTTCGATCATTCTTTTTTATACTGGGATCGTCTTTGCATACTTGGTTGTTAATCCAATTATTTTAAGTTTCTTTATTTCAGCAGCCCCAGATTCTATTCAGGTGATGACAGATATTAATAAATACTTAGATTTTATTTTGAAATTATTCTTTGCTTTTGGTTTTGCTTTTGAAATTCCAATAGCCACATTTCTTGTTATCACTACAGGGTTAATTTCTAAAGATCGAATAAAAACATTGAGGCCATATTTAATTATTAGTTTTTTTGTTGTGGGAATGTTTCTAACTCCTCCAGATATCTTTTCTCAGTTATTTCTAGCCATACCAATGTGGCTTCTTTTTGAGTTAGGGTTACTAATATCTAGGGATCCAACAAATTAATCTTTTGGAAAATCAACGTTTAGTCTTTCTATCCAGGTGTCCGATGAGGGCATTTTAGCTGACAAGATCCTATCTAAGAGCTCTTTAGGATTTTCACTAACATGGATTTGTCTTTGATTTTCTTGAGATACAAACTCATCATCAACTGAACGTTGCAACCAATCTAAAAAACCATTGTAGTAACCATTGGTATTCAATAAACCAACTGGTTTATTAATTCCGCCTAATTGATTGCTTACCATAACCTCAAGCAGCTCATCCATTGAGCCCACTCCTCCGGGTAAAACAATAAATGCATCGCTCATCTCTAAAAATTTTTCTTTTCTTTCAAATAGCGAATGAGTAATGATAATTTCATTTATGTTAGGGTTTGTTAATTCAAATTCATGCAGTGACTTTAGAGTGATTCCTGTAGCAATTCCGCCATGCTTAATTGCAGTATCAGCAACGATCTTCATTAAACCAACATTACCGCCACCAAATATAACTTCAAGACCTTTTTCAGCGATCAACATCCCGATTTGCTCTGCAGCTGTTTTGTAATTAGGGGATTTGCCAACATGTGCGCCACAGAAAACAGATATTTTTTTTATTGTCATGAAGGTAAGCCTAGAATGTGTTTAGAAATTATATTTAGCTGAACCTCAGAACTTCCTCCTGCAATAGTATAGGCCTTTGAATAAAAAAAGGATTTAGCTATTTCTTTTTTTATGCCGCTACTGTTTTCAACAGCTTCTAACCCTCCGGCGCCAAGACTTGCTACATTTAGCTCCCATCTTGCTTGAGTCTCCTCTGTGCTAATGTACTTCAATGAGAGCGCAGCAGGTGAAAAACCATTCTTTGATTCAATTTGAGTTCTTGCCATAGTTAAATCAATTAAATGATTGCGCATCTCATGCTTTGTTATCTTTTTAAGCAAGTTGCTTTGTCCTGGAGCATTTAAAGCATCGCTAGTTTTAAAAGTTTCAATGGGCTCGATATCAACAGCTCCTTCGCTACCCATATCTGCCATCATGGTTCTCTCAAATTCAAGCAATCTTTTTGCAACTTTCCATCCATCATTTTCATCAGCGATTCTATGAGACTCGCTAGCTTTTACATCATCAAAAAAAACCTGGCAGAAAGGCGATTGTCCACTGAGTAATTTAATTGGCTTAATGTCAATTTTGGGTTGTTTTAAATTTATTAAAATAAACGATATGCCGGCTTGTTTCTTCTCTG
>CABXUO010000040.1 GCA_902515455.1 uncultured SAR86 cluster bacterium | reverse complement strand
TCCTACCTCAATAAAACCAAAGCCTAAGGCGCCCAAAGAATCTATAAAGTCACCATTTTTATCAAGCCCTGCAGCAATCCCAAGTCTATTTTTAAAATTTAGCCCTCTAAACTCAAAAGATTCACCAAATTCGTCAAATGGGAAAAAAAAACTAATAAGATTTAATCGATATAAAAAATTCAAGAAATTTAGTGCTATAAAGTGAGAAAATTCTGGTGGAAGTAATCTAAGAAGCAATAAAGCAAATTTCATTTAAAAATTTCCATATTGGGCTTATTCCTCAAAGATTTCTTCAGCAAGATGCCTTATAGCATTTACATAACCGTGCCTGGAACCACAATCAAATTTTATGCCTTCATACAAATATCCCATAACTTTTTCATTTTTTAGCATTAATTTTATGGCATCAGTGAGTTGAACTTCACCACCGACACTTGGCTCAAGATTTCTAAGGTATTCAAATATTTTATTCGAAAGAACATACCTTCCAACAACTGCAAGGTTTGATGGTGCATTTGTTTTTGGTTTTTCAATAATATCTTTTAATAATAAAGTTTTGCCAGAAGAGGATTCCTGAACAGAAACTATGCCGTATTTTTCTATTTCATTTTTTGGAACTTCATTCAAACCAATAATAGAAGATTGATTTTGTTCATAAGCAGAAATCAACTGTTTGATGCATGATGGACTATTAAGTATCAAATCGTCTGCAAGAATAATTGCAAACGGCTCATCCTGTATTAAATGCTCAGAATGCAAAATTGCATCGCCAAGACCGTTTTGACTTTTTTGTCTTACATAAGTAAATTTTATATTTTGAAAAATGTCTCTATTAATTTTATTTAAAAAATCTTTTTTACCTGAATTCATTAATTTTTCTTCAAGCTCAAAGTTTTGGTCAAAGTGATCCTCAATAGCTCTTTTGGTATGACTGGTTATAAAAATAACCTCAGTAATGCCAGCATTTACCGCTTCTTCAACTGCATATTCTATTAAAGGCTTATCAATTATTGGAAGCATTTCTTTTGGAATTGCTTTAGTAGCAGGCAAGAACCTGGTACCGAGACCTGCAACTGGGAATACTGCTTTAGTAATTTTTTTCATTTAAAGTTTAAATTTCAAGTTATATCTAGCAATTATGCCAAGAATAAATCCAGCTATCATACCAACTAAATGAGCAATGTTTGCAACATTGCCAAAACCAAAAAACTTTAGGACTCCTGTAAAGCCAATCAATAGCCAAAAAAACATAAAAATGTACAAAGCAGGAGGTAAATCATATCTTTGACCTCTATGATCTAAATCTAATATAAAACAATAGCCTATAAGACCGTATACTGCACCGCTTAAACCACCAAACAAAAAATTACCTGTCCAAAAATACTGGGCTAAGTTACTTGAAAGACCTGCAATTAGAAATAAAGCAAAAAAAACTCCCTTTCCATCGATAATTTCAATCCTTGAGCCAAGAATATAAATCCATAAACAATTAAAAACCAAATGAGTAAAAGAAAAATGAAGAAAAGTAGGTGTAATTAATCTCCACCACTCCTTAGAAATCAAATAAGTATAATCAAATGATGGATAAAAAGATCCGTTGTTTTTAAGAAAGAGAAATGGCTCTAGAAGATTGCTGTAACCAAAATTAGTTATATAGCTTAGCAAAACTGCAATTACGATAATGTAAAAATGTATTGATTTGGTATTCAGCACTAATGAGTTTGCTTGGCAGTAATATCCAGACTCCAACCTAGCTTTTCCCTGCAAGCTTCATAAAAATCATTATTTGAAGGATGAATAATTTTTAAAGAGGAATCCTTCTTGGATATATATATAGATTCATTGTATTGAATTGGAATATCTTGCTGGCCATCAACACAGACCATCGCATGATCTAAGGGCCCTTCAATTAATTGAATCTCCATACATTTCTTATTCGATACCACGAGGGGTCTAGATGAAAGACTTTGTGACATCATTGGAATAATATTCCAGATATTTAATTCTGGATGGATAATTGATCCGCCCGCAGATAATGCATATGCAGTTGAGCCAGTTGGAGTTGCAACAATCAATCCATCTGAACGTTGTTCATAGACTGTTTTATCATCAATCAATAGCCTATATCTCATTAGCTGAGCATATGAACCGGAATGAATTAAGACTTCATTAAGACCAAAAACTTCTTGCTCTGCGAACTTAGCTTCTACTAAGCTTCTTTCCTCTAAAATATAATTACCCTCAAAAATATCCTTAATGACAGATTCAAAATTTTCTATATTCACATCAGTTAGAAATCCTACAGTTCCCATATTTATTCCCAGGATAGGAGTCTCATTGTTAACAAACTTTCTTGCAGCTCCCAGTAAAGTGCCATCACCTCCAAAGACGATGATCAGATCTACTAAATTATTGAATTCTTTAATATCTAAAGTTTGCACGCCATTTATATTCACCTTATCAATTGAAAAGATGTTTTCAGTTTTTTTTAAAAGAACTGTCAATAATTCATTCAATACTGAAGAATCCCCAGATGTTGGACTATTTTTTAAAACAATACCTATATTTTTAAACATGCAAGCAATTATACTCTGTTAGTGAATACAAGAAAATTTGTGAATAAATATAATGATATTTTTAAGCTAATAACAAAAAGTAACAAAATAATTGTGCTTACTGGAGCTGGAATAAGCACTGAATCTGGACTGCCAGATTTCAGAAGTAAAAACGGATTTTGGACTAAAAATCAACCGATTCAATTTCAAGATTATCTCGATGATGAGGAGCAACAAAGACTTTCGTGGAGTCGGAATATTGAGTTGCATAAAATACTGAAGAAAATAAGACCAAATATTGGACATACATTTGTTGAAAAAATTGTTAATTTGAATAGTAAGGAAAACTTTTTAATAACTCAAAATATTGATGGTTTGCATCAAAGGTCTGGGGTTCCAGAGGATAAAATCATTGAGATTCATGGAAATGCAATCGAAGCTAGATGTTTAAAATGTGGTGAAACAGCAGATATTCTAGATTTTCATGCTGCAATTAAGGCAAATAATCCTTTACCAAAATGCATTAACTGCAACGGAATCGTAAAAGTAGCAACAATTTCATTTGGGCAGCCCATGAATGAAAATGATATGTTGCGGGCCTCTAATTTATCGTCGCAATGCGATCTAATGATAGTGATGGGTTCATCATTAAGCGTAATGCCAGCTGGACAAATTCCTAATTTAGCAATTCAGTCAGGAGCAAAACTAGTTATTTTAAATAGAGAAGAAACTGTTTATGATGCAATAGCAGATATTGTGATAAACGATGAGTTGAAAATTATTTGTGGTGAGCTAATTAAGCTTTTTTAGTCGTGTATTAATGCAGCTCTTCCGATAATCTTTCCATTTTTTAGGTCCTCTAAAGTCTGATTTGCTTCACTTGCAGGTCTTTTTTCAACAGGAATCGGATCGACTTTTCCAGATCTAACAAGTTTCATTAGCTCATGCATATCTCCGGGACTGCCTGTGTATGAGCCTAGCACTCCCCTTTCCAATATAGGAATTAGGGGTAAAGGAAATTTTAATTCGCCGCCATAAAGACCAACAATGATATATTTCCCACCCTTTCTTAAAAGGTTTATTCCAAATGCAGTAGATTGTTCGGAACCAACAAAATCAATTGCAACAGATGTATTTCCTCCCGTTATTTCAGATACTTTAGTAGCCGCATCTTCATCCATTGGATTGATTGCTGCAGATGCTCCATTTTCAAGAGCTAACTGAAGCTTCTCATTGTCGACATCTACCACTATTGGATTGCAGTTAAAAGCTGCTTTTGCAATTTGCAGGCCCATCATTCCAACGCCACCAATACCAATAATTATTAAATCACTGTCAGAGTTATAAGGTGCGCCCTTTTTTAATGCGCTGTAAGCAGTTAAGCCAGAACAAGCATAACTTCCTGCTAAGTGTTCCGGTGTGTCTCCTGCATCATGCAAATATTTTGCATCTGGGACAACAATATGATCGCCAAATCCACCTGGCTTCTTAAGCCCAATTACTGGACCGGTACTACATAAATGCTCATCACCTTTACTACAAACATTGCAATTACCACATCCAATCCAAGGATAAACAATTCTTTTATCACCAATGGACACATTTGCTGCATCAGGACCAACTGCAACAACTTCACCAAAAACTTCGTGTCCCAAAGTAAAGGGGTTTGGAACAGGCACATTCAATTTGTTTCCTCCACCTAAATCAAAAGCACCCGAGTGAAGATGCAAGTCTGTATGACAAACCCCACATGCTATAGTTTTTACTACGACTTCTTTACCACTTGGTTTTGGTGTTGGTGACTCAACCTCTTGAAGTGGCATTCCTGGTTCAGGCGCTTGATATGATTTCATTTTTAAAGTTACTAAAAAATATTTACTTGATTATAATATGTTTTCTTAATTTCACTATAAATGGACAAAATATATGGATAATTTAGATCAGTTTAGGCAAGAGGTAAGAGAGTGGTTAGAAGAAAATTGCCCGCCGTCAATGAGAACTCCTATGGTGCCGGAAGAAGAAGTTTGGGGAGGCAGAAATGCGAAATTTGTTAATCCTGAATCAAAATTGTGGCTTGATAGAATGGGAGAAAAAGGTTGGACGGCACCTAACATACCAAAAGAGTATGGTGGGGGCGGATTAGATAGAGATCAAACAAAAGTTTTACATCAAGAACTTCATAAAATTAAAGCTAGGCAACCACTAAATAGTTTCGGTATTTGGATGCTTGCTCCCTGCATTATTGAATTTGGGTCAGAGGCACAAAAACTCGAACATATTCCAAAAATAATTAAAGGTGAAATTAGGTGGTGCCAAGGTTATTCTGAGCCAGGCTCAGGCTCTGACTTAGCCAGCCTTTCAACAAAAGCCGAAGATATGGGAGCTCATTACCTAGTAAACGGACAAAAAGTTTGGACATCTTATGCAGATAAAGCTGATTGGATATTTGCACTTGTAAGAACTGGGCCTAAAGAACCAAAACATAATGGAATTAGTTTCTTATTAATAGATATGGCAACAGAAGGAGTCAGTACCAAGCCTATTACATTGATAAGTGGGAAATCGCCATTTTGTGAAACATTTTTTGATAATGTGAAAGCTCCTAAAGAAAATCTTGTGGGTGTTGAAAATTCTGGTTGGACGATAGCAAAGAAGCTACTGCAGCATGAAAGAAACTTTATTTCAAATTTTGGTCTTGCTGGAGGTGGAACAAGATCTGGTGCAGATGTGGTAAATATTGCAAAAAAATATTTGGGCGAAATGAATGGCCAAATAGCTAATCCTGCTCATAGAGAAAATATTACTTTACATAAAATGAAAGAACATGCATTTGGCTTGACTTTACAAAGATCTGGAGACGAGGGTGCAAAAGCTTCAGCAGCATCGTCAATGTTTAAATACTATGGTACCGAACACAATAAAGCTCGTTATGAGCTAATGATCGCGGCAATGGGTAATAAAGGCTTAGGCTGGACCAATGAAGGCTTTTCAGATGATGAGCAAGCCATAACCAAAGCATGGCTCAGAACCAAAGCTAATTCAATTGAAGGAGGAACTTCTGAAGTTCAGCTCAATGTTATTTCCAGAAGAGTTTTAGATCTACCAAACTAAGGAATTCATGAAATTAATACTTACAGAAGAACAACAGTTTTTAAAAGATACAGCTCAAAGTTTTGCTAGAGATAAAACTCCAATTACTCATTTTAGAGAGTTGCGAGATAGTGAAAATAGTCAATGCTGGGATGAGTCAGTGTGGAAAGAAATGGTTGAGCTAGGCTGGTCTGGAATTCTTGTTCCAGAGCAATTTGGTGGTTCAGAATTTGGGATGGCTGGAATAAGTGTAATCATGCAGGAATTAGGCAAAACCCTTACG
>CABXUO010000039.1 GCA_902515455.1 uncultured SAR86 cluster bacterium | reverse complement strand
CAACTATACCTCCATCTATAAGCCAAGTTCCATCATCAATTTCTTGAGTTGAATAGTAGATAGGAGCTGCGCTGGTTGCGCTCGCTGCACTAACCATTTTAATGCCTGGAGAATCATAAGAGCTTAACAAGCGAGGTTTTCTACTTTCAACGTCATAAGCCAGAACTGCAACAGATTTTTTAGCCTCACCGAGGGATTGATCTTGAAAATATTCTAAAAGTACATTTCGCTTGCCCTTTCCATCGTATTTAGGTTTTGTTTGAAGAAAAGAAGCATTATCCCAAAATGATTTAGACATTGTTTTTACTAAATTATCTTTTGACCAAAATTCTTCAAGCTCAAAGCAATCTAATCCTCGGCCAGCCAAATGAAGTACATTTATTCCGCCAGCACTGGTTCCAATAAAAAAATCAAATAAATCAAAAATTTTCTTTCCAGATGCTATTTCTAACTGCTTTAAAAAAACAACTTCTGCAATAGCTCTTACGCCTCCTCCATCAAGAGATAAAATAAACTTTGGTTTTTTTGGGGGATTAAAATATTTTAATAATTTACGCATTTAGAGGTTTAATTCCCCTCTTGAAAAATATTATTTAATAGTTTGCTTAATCTAATTGCTCCTAATGCAATTCTTTCATGAATAATATCAAAGTGATTTTCCATATATTCACTGGTAATAACTTTTAATTTATTGTCTCTATAACCAACTGATTCCTGCATTGCAAGGTCTCTGCTTTCCTGCGCCCAAGATTCAATTTCATTTGCATGAAATACATTTAAGAATTGACCGATCTTCTTATCAACTTTTTCTGAAAAATAATTCTTGTAATGGATTAACTCCATATGTTCAATAATTTGCCCATCCCACAAACTATGCATATTTGTCTGACGCCCATCAGCAAATTCTAATAAGTGATCATTGCCTCCTCTATCATGGGGATAACCAATATGCATAGGCTGATGAATGTCTCCAACAAAATGACCAATAAACCACAAAGCTTCTTTTTTGTTTTGTGTTGAAGTTGATGGATCTCTTAAAATTGATATTTGTTCGTGCATTGAAAAAAGTAGGCAGCCATTTTCTGGACATTTTGCTTTATAAATATTTTGCTCAGAATCAGGTAGATTTATATAATGCCAAGACCTAGTTTCTTTCCTTTCGTCAGCTTTTACCCAATCTGCCCAAAGACATGCTTCTCCAAAAGAGCCAATTTCTTGAATCAGCGGGTTAAGGATTTGAATTGTTGAAGGTGTTAATAATTCATATGCTTTATCGCAAACCATTTTATGGCCCGTTTCCCACCATGCTTCTGCATTGAGAGATAAAACAAATCCGCAAAAAAATATGAATTTTTTTACTGAATGCATAATTATTTTTTTTCAGCTATTGCACTAGATATCGCTCGGAAAATAGCAACGTGCTCATCTTTGGAACGATCCTTTTCTTGAGGAAACTTATAATTTGATGAAGTTTTAGCTATTACTACATTATTTATTGGATCAATAAAAACATGTTGGTTGTAAATGCCTGACGCCATATATTCATCATCTGGAAAACCAGGGATCCACCATTGATAGCCATAACCCCACGTACTTGATGAATTAGAATTTTCTCCAGACTTGAGATGATCTTCATCAATGGTGTGAGAGGCATCAACCCATTCTGCAGGAACAATTGATTCTCCCTCCCAAAAACCTCTATTTAAGTAAAGCAATCCTAACTTAGCATAATCTCTCAACGAAGCATTTAGGCCGCCCAATGCTACTTCCATGCCTGTATTATCAATCATGTAATATGCATCATGCTCCATTCCGATCTTATGCCAAATGTCCTCTTTGAGATTATCTGTAATTGACTTGCCTGTCACTTCCTCTAAAAGCATGGCAAGCATTTGAGTATCTATGCTTACGTAATGATTATATGTACCTTGTGGTTTTTCATTTTCTAAAGACTTAGCAAAATCTCTCATTGAAGTTCCAAAGGAAATCGTTCTTCCAAACCTATTAATATCTGAGTTATAGTCAGCATAATCCTCGTTAAACTTGATCCCTGATGACATTTGAAGCAGATTTTTGATAGAAACATTGTTGTAACCTGTGTTTGAAAAGTCTTCAAGATATTTGGTGATCGGATCATCAATACTATCTATCTGGCCTCTTTCAATTGCTATTCCAATTAAAGCTGAAAGAAAGGATTTTGCTACAGACCATGAAATATGCTGAGATGATTGGTCATTATTGTGCCAATAGTTTTCATACAAGATCGTGTCATTATTCAAAACAACTAAGCCATCTGTTTCGTAATAATCTAAGGCATCCATTAAATTTCGCGCTTCGCCATCAAAGAAGTATGTTTGAGGCAATTCAAAATCTTTTACGTTAAATAAAAATGAATTTTTGGATGCAGGAATCACTGGACCAATTTGAAAAACTTTATCCATGTTAATAAAGTTATAAGCAATTTTGTCTTGCTCATATAAATTTATCATTTTATAAACTCTTAACAACTTTGGAGCATAAATCAAAGCAGCTATAAAACTTACCAAAGCAATAGATAACAATATTTTATTCAACATAGTATTTTTTATTGAAACATGGCTTGATCAAAAGCTTGAAGATATTCAGTAGATATTTCTTCTAATTGTCGCTTATAACCTTTATGGGTGAATATATAAAAATCTTTATTTTCAATGCCAGTGAATATAGCTTTTGCAGCTTCTATAGGGGATATTGGATAAGTATTTTGTGCGTCTTCAGCTGCAACCTCAAGCATAGCTTTTGGATCAACATTGTTCTCTTCAGCCTTTTTTTCAACATCTTTTTTTTGAGAACTCCCAAATGTACTGTTTACAATATTTGTAGTAACTTCTCCGGGGCATACAATACTCACGTCAACATTTGAACCAGTTAATTCAGCTCTCAAGGATGTCATTAGGCCTCTAATTCCAAATTTAGAGGCTGAATAAAGCCCCAACATTGGATAAGCAATGAAACCAGAAGTAGAGCATGTTGCAACAATATGTGATTCTTCTCCTGAGGACTGCATTTTAGATAAAAAAGCATGAACTCCATTAAAACAGCCTCCAAGATTAATGTTAATCAGCCAATCATACATGTCTCGATTTACTTGACTTATGGGTGCTGGACCTAATACTCCAGCATTATTGAACAGAAGATGACAATTTTGAAAAGTTTCAAATGTTTGGCTAGCGAGATTTTCAACTTCATTCAAATTGCTTACGTCAATAACTCTAGCTATTGCCTCAACTCCTTTACTTTTTACTAATTCAAGGGTTTCATCCAATCCGGCTTGATCTACATCTGCTAAGACAAGGCGCATTTTTTTATCTGCTGATACCTCTGCAATACCCCTACCAATGCCACTGCCAGCACCAGTAATCACAGCAACTTTATTTTCAAAATTTTTCATTTATCTCTCAAAAAATTAAAACTTATACATTATCTTAACTCAAATAAACCTAAAAATATTTGATAAGAAAATAAGCAGAGGGAATAACCGCTGCCCAGAGAATTAGGGCCATTAAAAGTGGTTTTCCATCAATTAATTTTATCTCATTAGGATTAAACTGGCTGCCAATACAAAATAAGCCAAAGAGAAGAAAAATTTTGCTGAATATTTTGAAAAAATTAATAATCTCATCATTAAAATTTAATAGAGTATTTAAAGTTATTGCTACTATAAAAAATATAATGAATCTCGGAAATTTGGCTGTTGTTGTTTGTTTATTAAAAATCCAATTTGCAATTAAAATTAATGGTATAAGCCATATCGTTCTCCCTAATTTTAATGTAGCTGCAACTTGAGCAGACTCACTGCCATAAGTTAATGCTGAACCAATCACTGAACTTGTGTCATGGATAGCAAGAGCAGACCAAGCTCCAAACTCAAAATTTGTCATTTCAAGATAGCTCCCAATGATTGGAAATAATAAAATCGCAACAGCATTTAATAAAAAAACTATAGTCATAGCTATTAAGAGCTCTTGAGGTTTAGCCTTGATTATTGGAGCTATGGCTGCCATAGCAGTTCCACCACAGATAGCTGCGCCTGATGATAGCAAAAAGGCAACACGATGATGAATGCCAAGAATTTTCCCAAGAATTAATCCTGCAATAAAAGAAACTATGACAAACAATGATATCCATGGAAGATATTGTGAACTTACATCTAGTGCATATGGCAAGCTTATGGTTGCTCCCAATAAAACAATGCCAATTTGCAAAGGAATAGTCTTGATGCGTCTGGTAAAAAAATTTTGAGACGGCTTAAAAAAATATGCATACAGAATTCCAAGGAATATTGCTAAGGCTGCATTACTAAAAAAAAGGGAAGTTAAAACGAGCAATGCAAATATAAAATTAGACAATGTTAAGCATCCTATACTATTTATAAAAAATTAACTCTAATAGTAAGTGGTATCGAGCAAAAGAATCAATCTTTGATAGAGAGAATTATTTTATCTAATAATTTTTTTTCTAAGTCTTATGCTTGCTGGAGTAACTTCAACTAACTCGTCATCTTCAATAAACTCAAGTGCTTGCTCTAAAGTGTGTTGAATGTGCGGAGTCAAAACAAGATTCTCATCTGTTCCAGCTGCTCTAATATTAGTCAATTGCTTTGCTTTAGTTGGATTAACAGGCAAATCATTATCCCTGGAATGCAATCCAACTATTTGGCCTTTATATATTTCAAGTCCATGACCGACAAACATGCGACCTCTATTTTGCAGATTAAACAATGCATAGGCTAAAGTTTTTCCAGCAATCATTGAAACCATTACGCCATTTTGGCGAGTTGCAATCTCACCTTTTTTGGCAAGCCCATAATGATCAAAAATGCTAGTTAAAATTCCACTGCCACTTGTTATGGTAAGGAATTGTGATCGGAATCCAATTAAACCCCGTGATGGCGCCATAAACTCAAGTCGCATTCGACCATTTTCTGTTATCACTAGCGACTGTAGATCTGCTTTTCTATTACCCATCTCTTCCATAATTGCACCTTGATGTTCCTCTTGAATATCAATTACAACAACCTCGTATGGCTCATGAATTTCTTCTCCAACTTCTTTTTGAATGACTTGGGGCTTAGAAACAGCCAATTCAAAATTTTCTCTTCGCATAGTTTCAATCAACACTGAAAGATGTAATTCACCTCGGCCTGAAACCTTAAATTGATCAGGGCTTTCTCCTTCCTCGACCCTCAACGCAACATTGTGCATTAACTCTTGATCCAATCGATCTTTAATATTTCTTGAGGTCACATATTTGCCCTCTTTCCCACAAAATGGAGAGTCGTTGACTTGAAAAACCATGCTAACTGTTGGCTCATCAACGGATAAAACTGGCAAAGGATTAATATGCTCAGGATCACACAATGTATCAGAGATATTTAATGCTTCTACTCCAGTAATACAAACAATATCACCCGCTTTTGCTTCCTCTGTTTCAACTCTCTCAAGTCCATGATATCCAAGAACTTGAAGAATTTTAGCTTTTCGCTCAACTCCACTTTTATCTACCACAACTACGCGATCATTTGGTCTAACACTTCCTCCCGTAATTCTGCCAATGCCTATTACTCCAACATAACTATTGCTATCCAAAGCTGAAATCTGCATTCGAAATGGAGCATCCTGATCAACATCTGGAGCAGTAACTTCCTCTGTAATCATATCTAATAAAGGTGTCATATCCTCAGCTAATTCATCTGGCTCATGTCCTGCTAATCCATGAATTGCTGAGGTATAAATTACCGTAAAATCTAGTTGCTCATCAGTTGCACCAAGATTATCAAACAATTCAAATACTTGATCGAGGACCCAATGAGGTCTTGCTTCTGGACGATCAACCTTGTTAATTACTAAAATTGGGTGCAATGCTTTCTCAAAAGCCTTTTGAGTAACAAACCTAGTCTGGGGCATGGGCCCATCTACAGCATCAACT
>CABXUO010000038.1 GCA_902515455.1 uncultured SAR86 cluster bacterium | reverse complement strand
CATCTTTTCGGGCAATATCAAATTTAACTGAACCGGCTATTTCAATTCGATCTTCTTTTATTCCAAGCTTTAAAAACCTATCTTTATGCGCACTTGTTTGCACAAATAAAAAAGTAATCCTTTGCAAGACTTCACTGAAGAACCAAGACCAAAATGCATATCTTTGATAAGACTTTTCGCTGAGTCTCCCATTCATAAGATAGAGTGGAATACTTTTTTTATTTGCCATGGAAATCATATTGGGCCATAACTCAGTTTCAAAAACTAAAATCGCATGCGGCTTATAAAAGTTTATAAATCTATTAATAATTGAAAGCAAATCCCATGGAGCATAATGAATAACAATATTTTTAGAGTAAATATCTTTTGCTTTTCTTAAGCCTGTAGGCGTTGAGGTAGTCAACACAATATCAAAATTTTGCGAAAGTTTTTTTATCAGGCCCTGAGATCCAATTACCTCTCCGAGGCTAACTGCATGAAACCAAATAATCTTTTTTTCACTTGAAGGAAATCTTTCCAAACTAAATCCAAACCTATTAAAAAAAAATTTTCTATAGCCTGAATCAGCTGTACTTTTAAAAAGTATTCGTATTACAAATATCGGGATAAAAATCAAAATAAAAAAGTTATAAATTGCTAACTTCATTTCAAAGGTATATTTAAATTAATGTAATAATACATTCTTTAAGTTTATTGATTCACAATAGTAATGAGAATAATAATGACATTATGGCAAGGTCTTTGCCATCTACCAACTTCGTGGCACCCTTCTGTAGGAAAGTTGCTCGGTAGATTCTTACTTATTTTTGCAAAGGATCGAAAAAAAATAGCTCGAGCAAATATTTCGCTTTGTTTACGAAATCTATCAGCAGATGATCAAAAAAAAATTTTAAAAAATAATTTTGAATTATTAGGAAAATCAATAATAGAAACAGGAATAGCGTGGTTTTGGACTGATGCAAAAATAAAAAAATTAATTGACTATGAAATTTTTGGCCTAGATCTCCTTTCGATTGAGCACTCTTCAAGGGGAAATTTGATAATTTTTAAACACTCCCAACACCTAGAATTAGATGCCCGTCTTTTGGCCATCAATGCAGAAATATATGGCGTGAGTAGAACGCATAACTCAGTGTCAATGAATAAAATTCAAAATAAAGGTCGACTTTCAAGCATCAAAGATACAGCTGATAAAAATAATCCAAGACAATTCATGAAATGGCTTAAAGATGGAAAAAATGTCTTATACGCAATAGATCAGGATTATGGATGGGATCATTCTGTAAGATTAAAATTCTTCAACCAAGAAACGGCAACAATTACTACCCCCAAAAAAATTGTTGATATTACTGGATCTAATTTAATATTTATGAATTCATATTATGAAAAAAATAAAGTCATACTTAAATTGGAAGCATTAAATTCTTTTGGGATTGACGATAAAGGGCTAGCGCAAAAAATAAATGATTTAATGGAAGAAAAAATTCTTCTTCACCCTGCTGAATATCTTTGGGCTCACAGAAGATTTAAATCTACCTTAGGAAAGAATTTTTATAAGTAACATGGATTTTAAAAAATTAGACCAACTGAAGGGCTTTATGCCAAAAGATGAAGGTTTAGCCTTAACTAATTGGGCTGAAAAATTTACTTGTTATGGTCCTGCACTTGAAATTGGTACATTTGGAGCGAAGTCTACTTTATACATAGCAACTGGAACTTCAATTAATAATCAATTTGTATATACAATTGATCATCACTCAGGCTCAGAAGAACATCAGCTAGGAGAGGAGTATTTTGATTCAGACATCTATGACAATAAATTAGGACGTATAAATACAGTTCCACTGATGCAAGAAAATCTTGAAAAATTCGATGAAAGCAAGTGGGTGATTCCAATTATCGCAAATGCAAATTCAGTAGCTCCTTCCTGGACGATAGAATTAGGACTTCTTTTTATTGATGGGAGTCATACTGAAATCTCCGCAATGAATGATTATCATAATTGGTGCACAAAAATTCATCCTCAAGGAGCGTTAGTTATTCACGATATATATGAAAAACCTAATGAGGGCGGTCAAGCTCCTTATTTAGTCTATCAAAAAGCTTTAAAAGAAGGTTTTAAGCTTTTCGATCGAATGAATACCATTGTTTGCTTAATTAAGACTTAAATTGTTGTTTCAAAAATAAATCTGATGCGCTGGTAAGTTTGTAATTTGCATCTGCAGCTAGGATACATGCCCCAGAAGTCCATGAGGGGGTTTCTTCAGGCCAATAAATATTTTCAATATATTGCCAACCCATATAGGGGATACTGTTGTTATCAACAATTGAAATTGCATTATGCAAGAGCTCCAATGCAATTTCGTCCTCACCCATTTTTTTGAATGCTATTGAGCACTCGCTTGTTTCAGCCACAGTAACCCATGGTTCATCAGCTACACATTTTATTCCTAACCCTTCAATCCAAAAGTTTGTCTTAATATTGCTAATCAAAGAGCAAGCTGCTTTTTTTGCATTTACTCCGCCCAAGATTGGATAATATGAGTCCATAGAAAATTTACTTCGATCTTTTTTTAGATCAAAAATTCCTACTGGATTTTCAATTGCTTTAATTAGCTTTGCGTGGGCAATTCTCCATTCTTTTTCCAAACTCTTGTGCCCTAGGATTTGGCAAATGGCAATTCCACATTCAAGACTTTTTGAAATCGAGCTACAGCCAGTTAGAAGATAATCGTCATCAATCACTCCTTTATCATCTAAATTCCAAGCTATTGCTCCATTGTCATTTTGTAAAGACAGAGAAAATGCTATTCCTTTTTTGATTGATTCCCAATGATTTTGAAGAAAATTTATATCTTTATTCAGTAGGAAAAAATGCCACGTAGCTACTGCAAGGTATGATGAATAATTTGTCTGCTTATTCAGCTCTATCGGCTTTTGATCATCATATAAGTTATACCAGCTACCATCTGTATTTTGATTAGAAATCATCCAATTTAAACCTTTGATAGCCTCAGTTTGAAAGCCTAAAGTTGTTAAGCCCATAACAGCTTCTAAATGATCCCAGGGATCATGAGTACCATTTTTGTTAGAGGGAATAGCTCCAGAAGAGAGTTGCATACGCACTAAGAATTTTCCTAAATGATCTAATCCTGAAATAGAATCTGGCTCAATGAGGGAAACATTTGGTGGTTGATTCATTTTTTTTCAAAATAAAATGCAACGCTTTTCCCAAAAATTGGATTAATAATTCTTTCTAATCTATTCAGCCAAGCAGGATTTTTGAGAATATGATACTCAAGAAACTTTTTATAAATATTGACTAAAAAATTTGAATCCTGATTTTTCCAAAATGTACACCTAAGCCACCAGTATCCGCTATGTAAACCGTGAAATCTTTCAGAAAGATTAAATTGAAAACCATAACTGGATACTTCATTAATAAGTTGATTTTTCTTAAAAATTCTTACATGGCCACCCGGCATATTTTGATAATCTTTTGATAGAAGCCAACATATTTTTTCTGGCCAATATGAAGGAACGCTCGGTAAAAAATTTCCAGCAGGCTTTAACACTCTGTAAATTTCTTTTAAAGCCACATGATAATCTTCTAGGTGCTCTAAAACTTCTGAACAAATTATTAGATCGAAAAAATTATCTTCATATGGCAATTGATACACTGAGCCTTGCTGGAAAATAGTTTCATTCGTATCAAGCTCTTTAAAAAACTCTAATCCCTCTTTGCACTTTTCTAAAGATGGAATATCTTGATCTAAACCAAAACAATGCACATTTTTAAATTCATTTAGAATGCCAAAAATATGACGCCCCTCACCGCATCCAACGTCGAGAACTTTCGCTCCAGGCGGTAAATCAATTTTTTTAAAGTCGAAAGTGAGCATTAAAATTTTTTCATTGTTTGATAGATTAAACTCTCATATTGCTTTGCAATTTTTTGCCAGTCAAAGTTTTCTATTATATGCATTCTGCCTGCATCTGCTCTAATTTGATACTTTGAGGGATTTAAGAAAATTTTTCTAATTGCTTGCTCGATGCCATAAGGATCTTTATCGGGAATTAATTCAGCAAAGTTTGAGGTAATTTCTGGTATTGAGGCTACATTTGTAGCGATTAATGGAATGCTGCATGCCATAGCCTCTCCAACAGGAAATCCAAATCCCTCATAAAGTGAGCTTACAATAGCAATGTTGCTATATGCATATTCTAATGCGATTTCTTCCTTTGTAAGATTAGTTTTATATACAATATTTGCTTCTAAATTCAATTTTTGAATCAAGCGCTCAGTATGTCCGCCTGGCCTTGGCGCTCCAATAACAACCAATCTTATCTTAGGAAAGTCTTTTTTTAATGAATGAATAGCCTTTAAGGTAAAATCTAAGCCCTTTAAAGGGACATCAGCGCTCGCAGTAGTGATAAGTTGTCCAGGATTTCTATAAATATTCTTTTTGGGAGAAAAGTTAATATGATCTATACCATTTGGGATAACAGCAATCTTGTTTTTTGAGACATTGAAATCTTTAACAATATCATTTTTCGAATTAGTCGAGGGAGTAGAAATCACTTTCAGAAGTGGAGCAACTTTTTTTTGCATTTTTAAAAAAGAAAACCAACGCCACTTTGAAATCTTTTGAATAATGCCTTTAGAAAATTGAATATCATATTCATAATCTTTGGTAATTGGATGATGAACAATTTCAATTATTGGTATTTTATTTTGGAGCTGAATTAGGCCAAAGCTCAGCGATTGATTGTCAATCAAAATGTCATAAGATGAATTTTGAAGCAATTGAGTTAATCTATTGCCAAAAGTTTTAATTTCTGGAAATCCTCCAAATAAGGCAGAAATAAATTCATACAAATCATCTATAGATTTATTTTTTTTCTTTAGAAATATTGCAAGCCTTTCTTTAAAAACAAATGTGCTAAATAAATTCAATCCTGGTGATCTAATGAGGTTGATTTTTGGTTCCAAGTTTGGATATGGAGGACCAGAAATAATGACCACATTATGACCTAAAGACTGAAGTGCTTTAGACAACTCATATATAAAAATGCCTTGCCCTCCTCCAAATGGAGCACTTCGATAACTTGAAATCGCAATATTTAATTTTTGATTCAATTTAACTATAGAATTATATTGCTGTAAGCCAATCTGAGTATTTTTTATCCTGACCACAAACTATTTCAGAATATTTTTTTTGAAGAATATCAGTGATTGGTCCAATTGATCCTGAGCCAATTTTAAATTCATTAACTTTTGTTATAGGTGTTATTTCTACAGCAGTCCCGGAATAAAATGCTTCGTCGGCGTTCAAAAGATCATCAAAAATTAAATCTTTTTCCTCTATTTTATAATTAAGATCATCTGCTATGGATATAACACTTTGTCTTGTGATTCCGTTTAAACAATAATCTGTAGTCGGAGTTATCAAGCATGAATTCTTGACTATAAAAAGATTTTCTCCACTTCCTTCAGATATGTGACCATTTTTGTCCATAAGTATTGCTTCCTCAGCCCCTTTGGCAATAGCATCATTCACTGCCATAATCGAATTAACATATGTCCCTATAATTTTGTTATTTGAATAAAGAGGATTATCGTATTGTTGATATGGTGATTTGATGACTGAAATGCCATTCTTTTTGGCGTCAGGATCCATATATGATGGCCATTCCCAACAGGCAATAGCAACATTAACTGAAAGAGAGTCTTGTGATCTTAATCCCATGGATTCGCTTCCAAGAAAGACAATTGGTCTGATGTAACCTTCAAGAAGATTATTCTTAGACATTGATTCTTTTTGTGCATCACACAATTCATTTATGGAGTATGGAATAGTTATATTCACTTTAGATGCAGCGTCAAACAGCCTCTTTGTATGGTCATATAATCTAAAAATTGCGCCACCTTCACTAGTTTCATATGCTCTAACACCCTCAAAAACTCCCATGCCATAATGTAGAGTGTTTGATAAAAGATGAACATTTGTTTCATCAAATGGCTTAAAATTGCCGTTAAGCCAAATAAATTTAGAATTAGTATTTAGAAACATGTTTTGCAAGGTTTTTAGTCTCAGTTATTATGACAAAACAAGTCATATATTGAAATTAAAATTATTATGATCGATAAATCTATTTTTCGAGAATATGATATTCGCGGAATTTTTCCAAACCAGATCAATGATCTCTCAGTTAAAGCTATTGCGAGAGCCATAGCGATTAAATGCAATAGTGAACAAGTTGACGAAGTTGCTCTCGGAAGAGATGGGCGTTTATCAGGAGACAATCTGTTGCGATCCCTTTCAAGTGAATTACAGTCTCTAGGAATCAATGTTTTAAACATAGGAATTGTTACAAGCCCACTGCTTTATTTTGCAGCAAAAAAATTAAAATCTAAATCAGGGATTATGATCACTGGAAGCCATAATCCAAAAAATTATAATGGTTTTAAAATTGTAATTAATGACTCGCCAGTTTCTGGAATAGAAATTCATGATTTAATTTCAGATGAATTGTCTAATTTCAAAAATTCAGGAAGTGAAATTATCAGAGAAGACATCGCGGATGAATATATAAATGAGGTAATCTCTCAGGCAAGTTCAGAAGCGCATTCAATGAAAATCGTGGTAGATTGCGGTAATGGTTCGGCTAGTGAGATAGCGCCTAGATTAATTCGCAGCCTAGGACATCAAGTAATAGAATTATTTTGTAAAATTGATGGGAATTTCCCAAATCATCATCCAGATCCTGGAAAAATTGAAAATCTTCAAGATTTAATTAAAGCTGTGAAAAATGAATCTGCGG
>CABXUO010000037.1 GCA_902515455.1 uncultured SAR86 cluster bacterium | reverse complement strand
TGTAATTAGAGCAAGTCTGACTGCTCGGCTAGTAGCGTCGCCAGCAGCCCAGCTTTTTCTTGAACCAGCGTTAGGGGCATGACGATAAGTTCTGAGACTTTGGCCATCTAGCCATGCTTGGCTTACTGCATCCATGATTTGATCGGTATTGCCTCCAAGTAATTTAGTAACAACAGCTGTTGAGGCAACTTTTACAAGCACCACATGATCAAGTCCAACTCTATTAAAGCTATTGGTAAGAGCTAAGACTCCTTGGATCTCATGTGCCATAATCATAAACTCTAAAACATCTCTCATTGTGAGAGGATTTTTGCCTGATGCCACATTTTCTTGAGAAACATAATCAGCTATTGAAAGAATTGCACCAAGATTATCTGAAGGATGTCCCCATTCTGCTGCTAACCATGTATCGTTATAGTCGAGCCATCTTATGATGCAACCTATATCAAAGGCTCCTTTAACAGGATCTAGTATAAAATTAGTTCCAGGAACTCTTACTCCATTGGGTACAGTTGTACCCGGGACAATTGGTCCAAGCATTTTTGTGCAAGCAGGGAAGGTTAATGCTAAAAGACCGCATCCAATTGTATCAATTAAACAATTCCTAGCAGTAGAAAGAGCAAGCTCAGAATTAATATCTTGTTTTGCAACATACTCTGCAATTTCTACGAGCAAAGAATCTGGACCTGACCTGATATTCAGCTCAACATTTTTTGACATGATTTACTCCCTATCTTCTAGGTCAACCCAAACTGAAGTTTCGGGACCAGTATATTCAGCACTGGGTCTTATAATTCTATTATTAGCTCTTTGCTCCATGCAGTGAGCAGTCCAGCCTGTTACTCGTGACATAACAAAAATAGGAGTAAAAAGTTTTGTTGGAATGCCTAGATAAAAATATGCAGAGGCATGAAAAAAGTCAGCATTTGGAAATAATTTTTTTTCATCCCACATGACCTGCTCTACCTCTTCAGATACTTGATATAGCGTATCATCACCATAATCTTGGGATAATTCCTTTGAAAATTCTTTAATCACAGCATTTCTTGGATCTTTTTCAGAATATATTGCATGACCAAAACCCATTATCTTGCCTTTGTTTGCAAGCATATCCAAAATATTTGTCTTAGCCTCATCTCTAGTCTTCCAATTCTCAATCATTTCCATTGCAGCTTCATTAGCTCCTCCATGCAAAGGACCTTTTAGTGAACCTATAGCTGCAACAACGCAGGAGAAGATATCTGACATTGTTGAAGCGCAAACTCTTGCAGTGAAAGTGGAAGCATTAAATTCATGCTCAGCATACAAAACTAATGATGCATCCATTACCCGTCTATGAAGATCTGATGGAGTCTTACCATGAAGAATATGCAAGAAATGTCCTGCAATCGTATCCTCATCATTTACGAGATTTATATCCTCACCATCATGAGAAAATTTATACCAATAAGTAACAATTGATGGCAAAGTTGCAACCATTCGATTGATTGAATCCATTTGGTCATCCATTGACTCTTCAGGCTCAAGATTACCTAACATAGAGCATCCTGTTGCCATGACGGCCATTGGATGAGCTGAAGCAGGTATTTCTCTAAGCACCTTTTTTAAGGAATCAGGCAAATCTCTGAGACTTTTTAACAAGTTTTTGTAATTAGATAATTCTGTTATGTTGGGTAATTTGCCATACAAAAGAAGATAGGCAACCTCCTCGAATGTTCCTTTTTCAGCCAATGTCTCAATTTTATGTCCTCTGTAAGCTAGGCCTTCTTCTTGCCCAACGGTGCAAAGTGATGTCTCACCTGCTACTTGACCGCGGAGTCCAGCACCTTCTAATTTTTTAACCATTTACTTATTCTCCTTCCTTTTAAATAATTCATCTAATTTTTGCTCAAATGAATGATAATTCAAATACTCGTACAGTTCATCTCTTGTCTGCATCTTTTCAATAGAATTTGATTGAGATCCATGCTCAGCAATGTCCTTATAAACTGATTCAGCAGCTTTATTCATTGCCCTAAATGCGGACAGAGGAAAAAGCATTATATCAACACCCACTGATGCAAGTTCTTGAGCAGTAAAGAGTGGAGTTTTTCCAAACTCAGTAATATTTGCTAGAAGAGGAACGTGCAATGCATCTTTTAATTGCCTATAGTCATTTAAACTTGGTACAGCTTCTAAAAATAATCCATCTGCTCCGGCTGCAATGTATTCATTGCACCTATCAATAGCTCCCTCCATTCCTTCAGATGCATAAGAATCAGTTCTAGCCATTATAAAAAAACTTTCATCAGTGCGGCCATCAACTGCAGCTTTAATCCGATCATTCATTTCAATTTTATCAACGAGGCTTTTATTTGGCCTATGGCCACATCTTTTTTGAGTTACCTGATCTTCTATATGAACAGCCGCAACATCAGCAGCAATCATTTCCTTGATAGTTCTGCTTATGCTAAACGCTCCGCCAAATCCAGTATCAATATCAATTAAAAGAGGTAGGTTTGTAGCTTGAGTAATTCTTCTAGAATCTTCAGCAACATCATTTAAAGTTGTAATAGCAAGATCTGGCAATCCAAATGATGCGTTTGCAACGCCTGCCCCAGAAAGATAAAGGGCTTTATGGCCAGCCTTCTCAGCCATTTTTGCACAATAAGCATTTATTGCTCCAACTATCATCAAGGGATTATTGTCCACTAAAGCTTGTCTAAATTTTTTTCCCGGCGTATTCATTGGTTTGTATTGTACTTTGCCAAGAGCGGGTTTCCCAAATTAATTATAGAATTTAATGCCCCTAATAATTCGGTCTTTATTGTTTTTTTGTCGCCATTTATTTGTATCTCTTAAACTATAAACACATCCGCAATATTCTTGTTGATAGAACTCTTCTCTTTTAGAGATTTCAATCATTCGAGAAGAGCCACCCTTTTTGCGCCAATTAAAATCCCAATAATGAACATTTGCATATCGCTTTGCTGCTCTTTTACCTGAATCATTAATTTGCTCCATATTTTTCCAACGAGAAATTCCAAGTGTTGTAGCATAGACCTTGAAGTTATTTTCATAGGCAAAAAGTGCTGATCTTTCAAATCTCATATCAAAACATTCAGTGCATCTTTTCCCTCTTTCTGGCTCGTTTTCCAAACCTTTTATTCTCTCAAACCAATTATCTTTATCATAATCTGCATCAATAAACTTAAATCCTAGCTTGTCACAAAATCTTTTATTTTCATCTTTCCTTATCTCGTATTCTTCTTGAGGATGGATATTAGGGTTATAAAAGTAAACAGTTGTTTCAATATCTGATGCAGCAACTGCCTCCATAATCTCTCCAGCACATGGTGCACAACAACTATGAAGTAAAAGTTTTTTTTCGTCACCAGGAATTGCAAGTTTTGTTCTTGAAAAGTTTTTAATTGACAGAGGGTTATCCATGAATGTTAATTACAATTTCTAAAAGCATCCAACAAGTCAGAATAAGTTTTTAAGTTTGGTATTTCCGACATTGAGCAAGAGATGCTCTCAGGAGCATTGATGAAAAAACCTCGATCGGCAACTTCAAACATCTGCAAATCATTATATGAATCGCCAGCAGCTAAACATCTATATCCCATTGATTGAAAGCCTAAAATGGCTTGTCTCTTTGACTTCAAATCTCTCAATTTATAACCACGAATGTTGTCATCGTTATCTACATCGAGTTGATGACAGAGTAAAAGAGGATAACCAAGCTTTTCCATTAATGGATATGCAATCTCGTGAAAAGTATCAGATAAAATTACTACTTGAAATTCTTGCCTAACCTGATTTAAGAAATCAAGTGCGCCATCCAGCAAATCTAATTTCTTTGATGCATCAACAATGTCAGCCAGCTTAAGATTGTGCTGTTTCATAATATTAATACGATGATCCATTAGCTCAGTATAGGAGGGAATATCTCTAGTAGTTTTATTAAACTCAGATATGCCAGAGTCAATTGCAACTTGTTCCCAAATTTCTGGAGTGAGAGTTCCTTCCATGTCAAGACAAACAATATCCACGATTAATTCTTATTTTTAATACCGAATGGTACATGAGCTGCAGTTACTTTTGCAGAGGCATCATTTATATTTTTTTGCTGGTCGTCAAAAAAAATATCGGCTTCGAAAGATTGTAAAAATTCTGTCTTATTCATACCACCCAAAAAGAGAGACTCATCTATTCTTACTCCCCATTTTCTAAGAGTTTTGATTACTCGCTTATGTGATGGTGCAGATCTTGCGGTTACAAGCGCTGTTCTAATTGGAGAAGTCTCAGAATCTAGTTCAGACTGAAGCTTATTCAATTCAACCAAAAAAGATTTAAATGGCCCGGCTTTAAGCATTGATTTTTTCTTTCGTTCGTTATCAAGAAAAGCCCTTAAACCCTCCTCTTCGAAAACTTTCTCTGATTCATCAGAGAAAATAACTGAGTCTCCATCAAAGGCTATTTTAAGGATATTATCTCCCTTCATTTTTTTACTTGCTTTTGTTGAAATGATTCTTGCAGAAGGAACATTATTTTCAATAGCCATTTTTACATCATCTTTACTACTTGATAAAAATAAATCGACTCCAAACGCTTTTACATACTTGTAAGGGCTTTCTCCCCCACAAAAAACAGCACGAGTAATATTTAGATTGTGCGCCTCAATAGAATTAAATACTCTGAGCCCTGTATCTGCTGTATTTCTTGATAGCAGAATGACTTCTATCCGATCATTAAACTTATAAAAATCATTTATTTTTAAGATCTTTGTTACAAGATTAAAAGCATCGCCTGGTTCAAGAACTTCATTTTCATTTTGAATTTGATACTCACGATAAGCTTCTATGCCCTCATTCTCAAATATATGATGACTATCACTTAAATCAAAAAGTGCTCTTGATGAAATTCCGATAACTAATTTAGAGCTCATATTATTAATTAGAGTTGCAGTTAAGTATTAAAATTAATATACTGTAAAAATATACAGTATAATAAATGATATGAAAGAATTAACAAAACAACAAACAAAAGTTTTAACTTGTGTAGAAGTTTATCTTAATAAAACAGGTTTTCCACCTACCAGAGCTGAAATATGTAAAGAGCTAGGCTTTAAATCACCTAATGCTGCTGAAATGCATCTAAGGGCACTAGAAAAGAAAGGCTATATTTCAATTCAAAGTGGTTCTTCGAGAGGAATATCAATTGTTAAAAGACAGCAGTCTTTTATGGGTAATTCAGATCAAATGCCTGTTATTGGGCTGGTTGCGGCTGGCTCACCTACTCTTGCTGAAGAGAATATTGAAAAAAGAATCTCCTGCGACCCAAATATGTTTAAAGATAGTTTTGATTATTTTTTAAAAGTAAAAGGACTCAGTATGATTGATGCGGGAATTCATGAAGATGATTTAGTAGCAATCAAAAAAACAACAGATGTAAAAAATGGAGATCTGGTAGTTGTGAGACTCGAAGATGAAGTGACTTTAAAATACTTTAAAAAAGATAATCACAGCCTGGAACTAATCCCAGCAAATAAAGATTTTGCAACAATAAAAGTTGATCTGAGAGAGCAGGATGCATTTGTCGAAGGTAAAAGCGTCGGTTTAATCAGAACTCACTAATGTAGCACTACAGGTTTTTTTCTTAAGCTATTTTTTTCACTATCAAAAAACTCATCAAAATCTATCGAGTTTCCGCTGACGCTCTCTATACCAGCTCTAATCATTTCTTTGGCAACTGATAACTCGGTTCCATTTAAAAAGTCCTTAGATTCTCTAGAGAACTCAATTTTAACTATTGGATTTTCATGATCGTCTGATCTTCGAAGGACAATAGTACCGTCTGGAAGTTGAGTTAATTCTAGGTAGTTAGACATATATATTTTTAAACTTTAACACCCTTATAAAAGATTATGAAGAATACATTATTTATATAATAACTAATTGTAATTATTCAAGGAATTATCACTTAGAAACTTCGACCCACTTTTCTCCGTTATGCGAAGCTGTGTTACCAGTTTTTTTTCCATCTTTTTCTGAAGCAAGATAATGAGTATCCTCTAACTTGTTATATCTAATAATATATGGATTGCCATCAATATCATGCTTGGGTGCAACTAATAAATGCGCATGTTTTTCTTGATCTTCAAGATACTTGCACGCATCAAGTAATGTGTCTTCCGTCACGGCTTTGTTAAACTCTTCAACAGATGGCGCTCGGGTTTCTCTATTTTTTGGATATTTACTCGCCGCTAAAAATAACCCCTTCATACTATCTCTTAACAAATAAATATCTTCAAATTTAATACAAGGAATATCTGTAGTTATAGGCTCCATTACTAATGGTTTAGGCTCTCCATTTCGCTGAAGGGCCCTAGTGGCTCCACAATTATCATTCATGCAACCAAAATACTTACCAAATCTTCCGGTTTTAAGCTGCATTTCAGCACCACACTTATGACAAGATAAAGTCGGGCCATCATATCCTTTGATTCTGAATGCTCCCTCTTCAACTTCAAATCCGTCACAGTCAGGATTGTTAGAACATACATGTAGCTTATGATTTTCATCTAAAAGGTAGTTATCCATGCTAGTGTCACATTTTGGACAACGTCGTTTAGTAACTAAATGCTCTGCTTCCTCTTGATCATCTACACTTACTGCTTCATCACCTGATATTAGGTTCAAAGTTTTTTTACATTGATCATCACCTGGAAGAATATATCCAGCACATCCCAGAAATACTCCATTGCTGGCATTTCTTATCGTCAGTTTATGTTTTGTACATTCTGGACAATTAATATTTGTCATCGTAGGAAGATTAGGAGCCATTCCTTTCTCTTCATCCATTGCTGACAAAAGATCATCCTGAAAAGCTGAATAATAAGAATTTAAAACTTCTTTCCAATTCAATTCGCCATTTGCAATTCTATCTAATTGATCTTCAAAATTAGCTGTAAAACTATAGTCCATTATGTCATCAAAGCTACTTACAAGCCTGTCAGTAACAATCATTCCAATTTTTTTAACAAAGAAACGTCTATTTTGGATTTCAACATAACCACGATCTTGAATTGTTG
>CABXUO010000036.1 GCA_902515455.1 uncultured SAR86 cluster bacterium | reverse complement strand
TGCTGAAATTAGATAAAAAACTCCGGACATCATTACAATAAAGGGGAATATACTTACTAAGACCATAATAATTGTGTAAAGAATGATTTGGAGTTTTGTAAATTGAACGCCATGAGTGACTGGCAGCATGGGAATATTTTCTTTTGCGTAATCATCTTTTCTATGTATGGCTAAAGCCCAGAAATGAGGAGGAGTCCATGCAAAAATGATTAAAACCAATAGCAATGAGTTTGGATCAACTGAATTAGTCACTGCAGTCCATCCGAGTAATGGAGGCGCAGCACCAGCAAGGCCACCAATGACGATGTTTTGAGGGGTAGCTCTTTTTAGATAAACGGTATAAACGAATGCATATCCAATTAAAGATCCCAACGTAAGAAGAGCAGTAAGCGTATTTACATATAAAACTAAAATAGCTGCGCCTAAAAATCCCAAGAATAAAGCAAAAACTGATGCCTTGAGCGGTGTTATTTCTCCTTGTGGAATAGGCCTATTCTCTGTCCTGCTCATATTCGCGTCTACATTTCTGTCAATAATGTGATTAATGGCAGCAGCTGAGGAGGCACAAAGACCAATGCCTAGCATTGCTAGACCTATTAAAGGAAAAGGAGCCACTGTTTTGCTTGCTAGCAATGAACCAACAAAAGCACATATTAACATCATTAAAACTACGTTAGGTTTACATAATTCGTAGTAATTCTTAATCGTGCTATTCATCTTTCCAAATTACAAGATTAACCATTAGAGTCGCTAATAATAATAATGCTGCTACCAAATTATGCGCGATAGCAATATATAAAGGAAGAACGTAAACGACGTTCATAATTCCTAATGAAATTTGAGTAACTAATATTACTCCCAAAGTAGAGGCCATAGGAGCTGCGTTGGAAAACCAAAGCCTTGATATTAATACTAGGAAAATTAATGTTAAAACTAATGCGCTTATTCTGTGTGAATAATGTATTGCTACTCTTGCCTCATTATCCAATAATCCATATAAATAATTTGGGCCAACTTCTTGAGCTAAATTAAATCCATCATAAAAATCCATGTCTGGTATAAATTTTCCTTGGCATGTGGGGAAATCTGCACATGCTAAGGAGGCATAGTTCGTACTAGTCCATACGCCTAGAAATATTTGGATAATTAAAACAAATAAAGCAACTCCTCCAAGAACTTTCAAATGGCCGATATTATAGTTTTTAATCCCATCAGTGGTTTGTAAGAATAAATAAAAAAATATGCTAAGTGTTATAAAACCACCAAATAGATGTCCTGTAACAATGATAGGCAATAGTTTTAAACTTACAGTTAAGTATCCAAATAAACCCTGACAACAAATAAAAAATAGTAGGAAAGATGTTATAGCTTTAATTTTTTTTGGTAGTTGATATTTGAAGGCAAAATAAACTAGCAGTATTGCAAGAAAGCCAAGTGCAGCTGCAAAATATCTGTGAACTACTTCAGGAATAGCTTTGTCAATTTCATATGGGAATTGAGGATATCTTGATTCTGCTAGCGCAATCTCTGCTTCTGTAGTTGGGAAAACAACAAAACCATAGCATCCGGGCCAATCAGGACATCCAAGTCCAGCATCGACTAAGCGTGTCCAAGCACCCAGAGCTATAACAACGAATGCGAAACAAATGCCAAACAATGATAGATTTTTCATTGTGTTCATATCAAAACCTTCAAGTCTTTTAAAATTAATTTTGGATTCATTGATACTGGAAAATACATAACCGCCCTTCCATAAGGATCAACTATAAATATCTTCTGTCCCTCAAAAAACTCTGGGTCTTCAATTATCAACTTATTATAAAGTTGATCTTTAGAATCAAGAATTAAATTAGTCCTAGGATAGTCTTTTAATTGATCTGGAATGCTGTTTTCATTATTTATAAATACGGCCCTTTTAAGTTTGTTTATGTCTCTATTTAGTGCAACATTAAGTTGACGCATTAAATAAAGAGCTTTTTCAAGATCAGAATCTTCTAAAGCATAAGTGGCAAAAAGCCATTTTCCATCCTCAAATTTAAGGCTTTCAGTGTCAGTGCGCAAACCCAGACTGTTAACATCAAAGTATTCATAAAAAAATACACCATTGTTCTTTGTATTTTTTGGAGATAGTCCTGATTGAAAAAATAATGTGGAGCCGAATAATACCAGCAAAGGTGTTAATAGAAGGACTGCTAAAAATAACTTACTTTTCATTACTCTTTGTTGACCGCATATATGAACATACTGAATAAAACAATGCTCATGGTAAACCATTGAAGTGCATAGCCATAATGTTTGGTTGGTGAAATTACAAAAGGCTGAAGAGGTATGTACTCTTCAAGAAAATAAGAGCCTGGCTCTAATACAATAACAGAGTCAGAGAAATCTTTATTGAATTTAGTTCCTATTATGTTGGGTAACTTTGTCTGTGAGACGATTGGCCAGTTTTTTGTAAAAATATCATCGCCTGCTAATACTTCTTTTTCTGGCTTTAAAAGACTTCCAACTATTCTTAATCTATCTGACTGAAAATCAATATCAGGAAGCTCACTTCTTGTCTTACCTCGAGGAATCCATCCTCTATCGACAAAAATTGCTTTGTCATCAAAATAAAACGGAGTATAAATTTTGTATCCAACCTGCCCATCATTAATTTGATTGTCAATCAAGACTTGGCGAGATGAATCATAAAATCCCTCGACAAAAACACGGCTCCAAGCAGCTGATAAATCTTTAAGGGCAATAGGAGGACTTTTTTGCATTTCGTTGAAAGCTTTCATCTTTAATGCTTTTGATTCAGCTCTTTCAATTTGCCAAAAACCTAAAGAGATAAATAACAAAGTAAAAAAAATAGAAAATAAACTTAGGGCTTTATTGTGTTTGATAAGTTTAATTGTTAAAAATTTCATGTTTTAAAATGTTATAATCCTTTTATGCTGAAATCACTTATAGCAATTGTAATCATCTTAATATTTATAAGCTTATTTAGTAGTTTATTCTTCCTTTTCAAGGACCAAGGAAAGGGTAAACGTTCCGTATACAGTCTTGGATTTAGGGTTACTATGGCTGCATTGCTTTTGATTTTGGTGTCATATGGTTTATATACTGGTGAGCTAGGAAATAATGTGCCTTGGGGCTCTTGATTTAGAGTATATAAACAAAAAGAAATAACATTACCCAAACAACATCCACGAAATGCCAATACCATGAAGCCGCTTCAAAACCAAAATGGTTGTGTGGGTCAAAATGGTTATATAAAACTGATCTAGACAGCATTATTGCAAGCATCAGTCCACCCATCATTACATGGAAGCCGTGAAAGCCTGTAAGCATAAAAAAAGTTGATCCATAAATACCTGAGTTTAATGTTAATCCGTAATGAGCATATGCCTCATAATATTCCAACGCCTGAAGACCTACAAAGAATAGTGCGAGAGCAACTGTAACCCCAAGCCATTTATTGAAGCTTTTCTTATTATCATTTTTTAATGCCAAATGCGCAAAATGAACAGTTACACTAGAGCTTAAAAGCACGATTGTATTCCAAAGCGGGAGCCACATTAATGCTTTTCCCCAACCCGGCCAACTCATACTTTTATCAGCTAGTGCAAATGCCGAACCAGCATCAGGAGTTGATATAACTGGCCAGGACGATTCAAAACCTTGCCAGAGCATGTTTGCAAGGCCTTTCTCACCTTCTCCGCCAAGCCAAGGCACTGAGAAATTTCTGACATAAAAAAGCGCTCCAAAAAACGCTGCAAAAAACATGACTTCTGAAAAAATAAACCAGGCCATACCAAAAACAAAAGATTGCTGAAGCTGAGCACTATCAAGACCCGCAATGTGCTCTCTGATTACAGCCCTAAACCAAAAATATAGAGTTACCCCAAAAGCGGCGAGACCTGAATATAGTATATATGCTGAATTGCTGTCTGTTTTACCTAAGTCATTAATTGTTCCCGCGGCACCCATAACTAGCAAAAAAAGAGCTATTGCTAAATAAATTGGGTACTTGCTTTGTTCTGGAACATAATACTTTTGATAGCTCATATCGATGGCTCCATTTTATGATCATTGCCATGAACACTTTGAAGATCTTTGCTTAGTTGGACCTTTTTGTAATCGGTTACGTCAAAAATTGTATAAGAAAGAACAACACTTTTTATCGATTTAGGTAAAGCATCGTCAAATATAAGCCTTACTGGTAATAATGCCTCCTCGCCTGGAGCAAGTTCTTGTTGCTCAAAACAAAAACATTCAAGCTTTTTAAGATGTGCTGCGGCATTTGAAGGTGCAACACTGGGTATAGCCTGCGCTGTCATCATTTTGTTTGTAGTATTTTTTACATAAAAAGAAGTTGTATGATACTTTCCAGTTCTTATCTTAATGCTGTCTTCGGAAGGCTTGAAAGCCCAGGGCATCTGTTCATTATTATGGGAGACAAATTGAACTGAGAGATCTCTCCCATTTTCAATTTCTATATTTGTGTCATTGGTTGCTTTTAATTCAATTTTTCCATTAAGACCTGTAACCTCACAGAATACGTCGTATAGCGGGACCAAAGCGAATGAAAAAGTGAACATTCCCAAAACTGCAAAACATAAAGTCTTGATTGTTTTCTTAGATCCTTCGTTCATTTATCAGCTTACCTTTGGTGGTGTTGTAAACGTGTGATATGGAGCTGGTGAGTCCACAGTCCATTCAAGCCCTCTTGAGCCTTCCCAGACTTGAGGCGTTGCTTTTTTACCACCCATAACAGTTTTAAGAACTATAAATAAAAATAAAATTTGTGAGGCTCCAAATAGAAATGCTCCCACAGATGATATAGCATTCCAGTCAGCGAATTGAAGTGCGTAATCTGGATATCTTCTAGGCATACCTGCTAGACCGATAAAATGTTGAGGGAAGAATGTTATGTTTACACCTGTAAACGAAAGCCAAAAATGTAATTTTCCAAGTCTTTCGTCATACATATTTCCAGTCCATTTTGGAATCCAATAATAAACAGCTGCCATAATTGAAAAAACAGAGCCTGGAACTAGAACATAATGAAAATGAGCCACAACAAAATAAGTATCATGATATTGAAAATCTGCTGGGGTAATCGCAAGCATCAGACCTGAGAAACCTCCAATAGTAAACAGAACCACGAACGCTATCGCAAAAAGCATCGGTGTTTCATAAGTAATTGACCCTTTAAACATTGTGGTAACCCAGTTAAAAACCTTGACCCCTGTAGGGACAGCAATAAGCATAGTTGCCCACATAAAAAACAGCTCGGCAGCTAATGGAAGTCCAACAGTAAACATATGATGTGCCCACACAACAAAAGATAGAATTGCAATTGAGGCCATTGCCCAAACCATTGAAGAATATCCAAATAGCTGCTTCCTGGAAAAAGTTTCAATAATATGGGATGCGATTCCAAAAGCAGGTAATATCATAATGTATACCTCCGGATGACCAAAGAACCAAAAAATATGCTGGAATAAAACAGGATCGCCTCCACCAGCTGCATTAAAGAAACTTGTCCCAAAATGGATATCCATTAGCATCATGGTGACTGCTCCCGCAAGAACCGGCATAACAGCAATTAGCAAATAAGCAGTGATAAGCCAGGACCAAACAAAAAGTGGCATTTTCATCAATGTCATTCCTGGTGCTCTCATGTTCATTATGGTTACGATCACATTAATGGATCCCATGATTGAGGAAGCGCCCATAATATGAACAGAAAATATAAAAAAGGTAACACTTGGCGGCGCATAAGTTGTAGACAGTGGCGCATAAAAAGTCCAACCAAAGTTGGGTGCTCCGCCTTCCATAAATAATGATGAAAGTAATATGAAAAAGGCAAAGGGTAATATCCAAAAACTAAGGTTATTCATCCTAGGAAGAGCCATATCTGGGGCGCCAACCATCATAGGTATTAACCAATTTGCTAAGCCAACGAATGCTGGCATGACTGCTCCAAAAACCATTATCAGTCCATGAAGAGTAAGCATCTGATTATAAAATTCGGGCTCTACTATTTGCATACCAGGTTGAAATAGTTCTGCTCTTATGACCAAAGCCATCACGCCCCCAATCAAGAACATTGCAAAACTAAACCAAAGATAAAGACTTCCAATATCTTTATGATTAGTAGTATATAGCCACCTAGTTAGACCTTTTGCTGGACCGTGATGATGATCATCATGGCCATGGGATTCAATTACTGCACTCATGTCTCTCCTCTATATCCTTATTATAATTTATAGTCCACAATATCTTTAGGGACAACAATCTGTCCATCTCCACTTTCTGCATTACCCCAAGCTCTTCTTGTATAGGTAATCACAGCAGCCAAATCAACCTCTGATAATTGATTCGCATAGGATGCCATGGCTGCGCCCTGAACACCTTCCATCAAAATTTCTATATGTTTCGGTTTATCATTGAGAGCTATATCACTTCCAGCTAAAGCAGGAAATATTCCAGCAATTCCTTGTCCGTTACTTTGATGACAAGCAACACAGTTCTTAGCATATATTGCCTCTCCTCTTTCGACGAGCTCATTTGCGGACCAATCTTTGGTCGTTAATTCAGCCATTCTCAAAGCAGCATCTTTTTTTTCTTTCACCCAAGTATGATATTCATCCTCAGGAACAACCTTAACCACTACAGGCATAAATCCATGGTTTTTTCCACACAGTTCAGTACATTTACCACGATATGTTCCAGGTTTATCTACGACGGTCCACGCAGTGTTAATAAAACCAGGAATTGCATCTTGCTTGATGGCAAAATCTGGCATCCACCAAGAATGGATGACATCATTAGCTGTAATTAAAAATCTAACTTTCTTGCCTGCGGGTATGACCACGGCCTCGTCAACCTCTTGAAGGTAGAACTCACCCTTGGGCGTTTTGTTATATATTTCGTCCCAGTCTGTAGTGAGGTTTTGAAAGAAATCAATGTCATCTTCAAGGTATTTGTATTGCCATTTCCACTGGTATCCAACCACTTGGATATTGATATCGCCTTCAGTATCGTCATATATTTTTACAAGTGTGTTTGAGGCAGGTATAGCCATAAATACTAAGATCAAAAAAGGAACGACGGTCCAAGCAAGTTCAAGTTTAGTATTTTCATGAAATGTTGAGGGATTAGGATTTCTTTTTTTTGAGTGTGCAAACATTGAATAAAACATGACACTGAAAACAACCAGTCCAATGACAACGCATATCCAAAAAATTAACATATGCAGATCAAAGACTTCTTTACTAATGGCTGTGACGCCCTCAGT
>CABXUO010000035.1 GCA_902515455.1 uncultured SAR86 cluster bacterium | reverse complement strand
TGGCGTAACACAAGAAGAGTTGGAGGGTATGAAGAATATAGAAAAATATCAAGCAACTGGATATGGATATTTTGCGATTCAAAGTACTAAACCGCAGACAATTGGTTATGGTTTAAATGATTCCCCTGTTGGTTTAGCTGCATGGATTATTGAAAAATTTCATGGATGGACAAAAGATAACTCAGACAAACTTGTCGTTTCTTTGGATGAGGTTCTTGCCATTGTATCTTTGTATTGGCACACAGAATCTATAACTTCATCTGCGAGATTTTATTATGAGAATGGTCCTTTAGGATTTACATTTAATCCAGTTTCTCAGCCTATGGCTGGAGCTATTTTTAAGAATGAAATTGCCAGACCGCCCAAGGTTTGGGCAGAAAAAATCTATAACGTTGTTCAGTGGAATCAATATCCTGGAGGACATTTTGCTGCATTAGAGAATCCTAAAATTCTTGCAGAAGATATTTTTAGTTTTGTAGCAAAATTAGAAATTTAACATACAAAGTTTTTACTTTGAGTCTCTGAGAATACAACGTCTAGTCTAATATCATGAGTCTCATCGATTGAGTCATCTATAAACTGAAAGTCATAAATTAAACCAATTAGCAGCGGTCCATTACTATTTTTATGAACCGATTCTAGATATCTATCGTAGTAACCTCCACCATATCCAAGCCTATATCCATTTTTATCTACGCCAATGGTTGGAATGATGATGATCTCGTGCTCCATAGAATTGATTGCATCGCCATCTGATGGCTCATAAATATCGTATTTGTTTTTAATTAATAGTTTAAAGCTTTTAGGTGCAATCAAATTCATTGAATGATTAGGTCCAATCTTAGGGTAGGTAGTTAAGCGATTTTCATTAAATCTTTTTTTATTGATGGCTGTTAAATCAACTTCATTATTTACTGATAAGTAACTGCCTAATATACCAACTTCGTCTAAGCTAAATTCCGCATTAACATTTTTTACTATTTCTTTTGAGAGACTTGAAACTTCGGATGAGCTTAATGAATTCCTTATATTAAGAATAGATTGTCTATATTTTGATTTCACTTTTGCGTGTTAGCTAAAAAACCAATTCACCGCTACTTATCGTTACCTGAACCGAAAGCTCAGGTGGTGAAGCTCATGCTGCATCAGGCTTCCCTTGATGGTAATGCACAACAACAGCAGTGGAAAATCACCTTTAAATATATTATCGGTTCAAAGAATCTCGATAAGTTAGCGAATGAACCAGTCAGTTACATTATAGATTAGTTGATTTTAAAAAAAAGACTTTTGCTAATTTAGAGATTTTTCAATTTTTGACGCAAGGTCTTTAATGTTTTTTTCTTCCGTTTTTGAGAGCAAGCTTCCCTCTTGCGGGAGTTGACTTTTAAAAGCCAAGTCCAGACTGGTCAAAATTAAGGCATTAGATTTATCAGGGATAGAATCTATTTGCTCATTTAATATTTCAGCTGCTTTAATGAGGCCTTCTTTATCTTTTGGCGGGCAAGCAATTGTGATCTTTTTGCCCATAATCATTAATTCTAAAACTTCTTTATTGCTCATGTGATTTAATAACTTTAGCTAACTTGGTATTCGCTTTTTCGAGCTTTTTAATTTCATTTGCTTGAACAAGCTTATGCTTTTTCCATTCCCGCTCTTTCTTTATATAAGCATCAATAATTCCTTTTTGTTCATTAAACCTATTTAAAAGCTTCTCAGTACTTTTAATTAAAATATTGATAGAACTTTTCGAACTTTCACTCATAGCAATGTATTTAGTTTAAGTCTTAGTGTGTAAATAGGGAAGTTTGAAAAAGAAAAGAGTAGAATTAGCACATGAAAAATAGATACGTAGATAGAAGGAGTAAACTTGGCGCAATGTTACCAAGGAACTCTGCTGTAGTGATTGCTGGTGCAGCAGTTCTATACAGAAATGCAGATTCGTCTCACGCATTTAGACAAGATAGCAATTTTTGGTATTTAACTGGTTTTAATGAACCAGAGTCTACATTGGTTCTTTTAATCAATGAGAGCAAAGATGTTCAATCAATAGCTTTTGTTCCAAAAAAAGATGCATTAAAGGAAATATGGGATGGATACAGGGCTGGGCCTAATGGAGCTGTCAAGGATCATGGTTTTGATCTTGCTTTTGATAACACAGAAATAGACGAAAGGTTGCCTGATCTATTGGCTGGATACAATCAGGTCTTTTATCCGGTTGGTAAGAGTCAAAAATTAGATGCTGATGTGATTGATTGGATTAAAACTGCTAGATCAAAAGATAGACATAGTTCACCCATTGATATTGCTGATGCATCATCAAAAATTGGCAATGAGAGATTGATAAAGGACGAAGATGAGATTGAGATAATGAAAAAGGCATGTCAAATTTCTGCTGAAGCTCATGTTGAGGCTATGAAATTTGTAAAACCTGGCATGAATGAGCAAGAATTAGAAGCATTTTATCAATATCAATTTTCAAAAAGAGGTGGGCGCTTTGCAGCCTATACTCCTATTGTGGCTGGGGGTGAAAATGCATGTGTTCTTCATTACGTAGAAAACTCAAAAGCCCTTAAAGATGGAGACTTGGTTCTTGTTGATGCAGGTTGCGAATTTGAATTATATGCATCTGATATTACAAGAACTTATCCAATAAATGGAAAATTCACTGCTGCTCAACTTGCTATTTATGAAGTGGTTTTGGAGGCACAGCAAAAAAGCATAGAAGCAGTCACAGTTAATAACAATGTCATGGATTCACAAATAATTTCTGAAAAAGTAATTACACAAGGATTAATTGATCTTGGAATATTAAATGGTTCAATGGAAGAACTTCATGAAACAGGAGCTTTTAAAGATTTTTATATGCACAAAATTGGTCATTGGCTAGGAATAGATGTTCATGATGCAGGAGATTACACAGAAGATGGTGAATATATGAAGTTTAAACCTGGAATGGTAACAACGGTTGAGCCTGGCATTTATATTTCCTCAACTGCCAATGTAAAAGATCAATGGAAAGGAATAGGCATTAGAATAGAAGATAATATTTTAGTGACTGCTAAAGGCAATCAAAATCTCACTGACTTTGTTCCATCCAATCCCAAAGAAATAGAAGCATTAATGGCCTAGACTTGATATGACCCAATCTGTATTAATTTCTGGAGGCGGAATTGTTGGATCCTTTTTGGGTCTAGAGCTAGCTGCTCGGGACATACCTTTTCAAATCATTGAAAAAAATCCTTACATTGCCTCTAAAGATGATCACATAAGGTCATTGACACTAAATTTAAGTGCCTGCGAAAGACTGGATCAATTAGGTATTACAAGTTCCTCATCTGTAATTCAAGAAATGAATGTTTTTGATGGGTCTGGATCTGGAAAATTATCTTTTAACTCAAAAGAAGCAAATATAGGATATTTAGCGAAAGTATTTGGCTTCAACGATTTAAGAGAAGCATTAGCTACTAAGGTTGAATCTTTTACATCCATTGGCGATGAAGTAACTTCTTTTCAGCTCATAGATTCAAAAGTTCATGTTTCATTAAGCAATGAAACAATTCTTGATACAGATCTTCTTGTGATTGCTGAAGGGAGAAATTCTACTTTGGCTAAGTCTGTTGCCTCAGATAATTTTTCTCGGGATTATCAACAAATAGCCAAAACCTTCTTGGTTGAAATAGCTAATATAAGAGAAGATGAAGCCATTCAAGTGTTTTATGAGCAAGAAATTTTTGCATTGATGCCATATAAAAATGATTCGGATACAAATCTATTTTCTGTGGTTTGGTCAATGCCGAAAGAGCTTGCTGCTGATTTAAATCAAGATAACATTGCACAACATTTAGAAAAATTTGAAAAAAAAATATCTTGCCGAATGAAAGTGAGGAGTGAATTATTGTCATTTCCATTATCAGCTCATCATCTAAATGAGTACTGTGATCATGGAGTTTGCGTCATTGCTGATGCTGCTCATTCTATTCACCCATTGGCTGGTCAGGGCATTAATCTAGGTATTTCGGATGCGATGATTCTTGCCGAAGAAATTGAGAGAGCCATTAATGCAGATCAAGAGATTGGTAAACTAGCGTTTTTAAAGAAATATGAACTTAGAAGAAAAACATTGAATGCATCAATGATAAGAGGAGTCGATTTTCTTTTTAATCTCTTCCAGCAAGATAATCCTTATCTGAGGTTGGGGCGTAATGTAGGATTAAAGATGGTTGATAATATAAGTTTTTTAAAGAAAAATTTTATTTTGCATGCATCAGGCATGCACAAAATTTAAATAACTATTATTTACTCCAATAGGGAATCCCTAACTCTTTTAGAAGTTGGACCACTTCATGAATGGGTAAACCAACAATATTTGAATAGCTGCCGTTAATTTTTCTTATAAAAGCAGATCCAAATCCTTGAATTCCATAGCCACCTGCTTTATCAAACGGCTCACCAGTATCGCAGTATTCCTTGCAATCACTCGCAGTTAATTTTGCAAATTCAACCTTCGACGAAACACTAATTGTGTGGAATTTAGCTTCTTCTTCAGTCATGATGCCAATGGTCACCGCAGTCATTACTAGATGATTTTTTCCAGAAAGTTCAAGTAACATGCTAATCGCATCAGATTCTTCCCGAGGCTTACCAAAAATTTTATCTCCTAAAACAACAATAGTATCTGCGGCAAGAACAGGATATGAAGATTTACCCTCAGAAATAATTTTGCGAACCCCTTCCTGACATTTTAAAACTGACAGAGCCCTGACATTGTCTTGAGTAGAATTAGAGCGATTAATTTTTTCATCAACATCGATATCTAAGATTTGATGCTCAACACCAATTTGCTGCAGAAGTTCAGTTCTTCGAGGTGATTTGGAGGCTAGATAGATCATCCATTACAATTTTAACAGGAGAATAATATGACTAATAAAAATAAAAGAGTAATTTTAGTTACAGGTGCTAGCAGGGGAGTAGGTAAAGGTATTGCTGAAGGAATGGCTAGAAATGGTGATACGATTATCTGCGCTGCAAGAAGTCAAAAAAAGGGATTAACAGTTCAGCAATTCGGATTTGAGATTCAAAGTAGTCTCGATGAAACAGTTGAAAAAATTGATGCCAAAGGGGCACGCGGTGTTGCTTATCCAATAGATTTGAATAATCCAAAAGAAATTTTGGATCTTTCTGACTTTATAAAAAAAGAGTTTGGTCAGTTAGATCTCTTAATTCACTCAGCATGCCAGATTCATGATGATCTTGTTCAGCCAAAACCTTATTGGGAAAAATCTGTTGATCTTTGGTCTGTGATGGATGTTGGACTTAAATCAAATTATTTGTTGTCTCATGCGCTAACTCCTTTGATGATTGCAAGCAAAGGCAAGCTTATAGTTCAAATCTCTTCTCATGGAGCCATGTGTTACATGCATGGGCCCATCTATGGCGCACAAAAAGCTGGGATAGATAAAATGGCTTTTGATATGGCTTATGATCTAAAGCCCCATGATATATGCTCATTATCATTGTGGTCAGGAATAGTAAAAGATGAGAAGACTCAGAAGGTGAGCGAAATGCATGGAGAGCAATATGCAGAGTTTTTGAGGGGTGCCGCCAGTCAAGAATATGCTGGCTTAGTAATTAATGAGTTATACGATGATCCAAACCTAATGAAGTTATCTGGAAAAACGCTTTTGGCTGCAGAAGTTGGAAATCAATATGGAGTTGAAGATATTGATGATTGTACTCCAAAGAGTGATAGGGAAAGTCTTGGAGGTCCTAGAGATTTCTCGGAAGCAGTAGTTTATTAGTTAGACTTTTTCACCTCGAGACCTCATATCTTTGAGAACCTCATCTATGCCTTTTTTGTCTATGATGCGCATACCTTTAGTCGATAGCTTCAAAGTTACAAATCTATTTTCAGACTCAACCCAAAATTTGTGCGTATGAAGATTAGGAAGAAACTTCCTTTTCACACGGTTATTCGCATGCGAAACGTGATTACCGCTTTGAGGCATTTTCCCAGTGACTTGACATACTTTACTCATAGAAACGCGATTTTATAGGACATAGAGAGTCTTAGCAAGATAGAATGAATAAGAATGAAAAATTTATTTTTGCTTAGACATGCCAAATCCAGTTGGGACAATGCAGCGCTTGCAGATTTTGACCGCCCTTTATCTAAAAGAGGAATATCCAATGCAATTTTATTGTCTGAACACATACAAAAACATAACATTACATTTGATTTGGTTTTATCTAGTCCAAGCGAAAGAACACAATCAACCCTTGATCTTGCATTGGGTTCCCTTGATCATTTTCCAACAACTACTTTAAAAGAATCTATATATCATGCATCACCATTTAGCCTTACTCAGTTAATTAAGGAACAAGATGACGCAATAAACAATTTACTTATCATAGGGCATAATCCAGGTCTGCATATTCTTACAGAACAATTAACCAATCAATCCATTGTGAATTTTCCAACCTGTGCTTTTGCAAAAATTGCTAATTTTAATCATTGGAAGGATATAGATACTGGTATATTAAATCTCGAATCATTAATTACTCCCAAGGAACTCAACCATGATTGATTTGAAAGTTAAAATTCTCAACCCACTTATAGGCGATTCTATTCCATTGCCAGAATACTCTACAGAAGGTTCGGCAGGTTTGGATCTAAGAGCATGTGTTGAAGAAAGTTTTGTTTTAAAACCTCAAGAGTGTCAGTTGATCCCGTTGGGCTTTTCTATATATATAGAAGATCCAACTCTTTCCGCTTTAGTGATACCTAGATCTGGATTGGGCTCTAAACATGGGATCGTTATGGGAAATTTAGTTGGTTTGATTGATTCTGACTATCAGGGAGAGCTTAAGGTGCCGCTTTGGAATAGATCAACAGAAGACTTTTTAGTCAGCAGCGGTGATAGGATTGCTCAAATGATTCTCGTGCCAATCAAGCAGGCAAAATTAAGAGTTGTAGAGGATTTCTCAGAAACAGATAGAGGGACTAAAGGATTTGGTAGTTCGGGAGTTGACTAAGAGCTTATTTGTCCTCTTCGCTTTCGTTATCTGATTCAGTATCAGTTTCTGCTTCAGCATTATCATCAGAGGCCTCTTTTGCAGGAGTTTCCTCAACAACATCTTCAACTTCAGCTTTCTTAGCAGTTTCTTCAACAACCTCTTCGACAGGAGCCTCTACTGCTTCTTCTGCTTTTTCCTCTATAGCGGCTTCCTCAGCTTTGGCTTCAGCTTTTTTAGCTTTAGGCTTTGAAGCCCCTGATGCACCAAAACGATCTTGAAATTTCTTCACCCTTCCACCAGAATCAAGCATTTTTTGCTTACCAGTGTAGAAAGGATGAGAAGCGGAGGAGACATCAAGAACATAATATGGATATGTATTACCGTCCTCCCATTTT
>CABXUO010000034.1 GCA_902515455.1 uncultured SAR86 cluster bacterium | reverse complement strand
TTCATGAAACTGTTGATGCTCAATTGGCTGTAAGATACGAAGATTCTGATGACTATGGAGATGCTACTGTTGGAAAATTTGCTATTGGATGGCAACCTCTTGATCAGGTTAAATTACGCTACTCAGCATCTGAAACATTCAGGGCTCCTGCATTAATCCTGGTTAATGAAGGATTTTTAGGAAGAAGCACATCTACAAATGATGCTCTTTTAGAGTATGCAAGTGGAGTTGATTATGATTCCTACTCAATGCAAAGAGTTACAGAAGGTAATCCTGGCCTAAAACCTGAACTTGGTGAAAATGAATCATGGGGTCTTGTACTAGAGCCTATTGATAATTTAATTATTACACTTGATCAGTGGTCTATTGAAACAGAAGATACTGTAGGAATATTTGGTATGACCAACGCAATTTTGCTCGATACTCTTATTAGAGCCGAGGGAGGTGCAAGTGAGTGCATTGGAAACCCCAATGTAATTCGTAATCCTGTAGCTGAAGACAGTGTAGATTGGGCTGCAGCTGGATTATGCCCAGCGGGTCTTGTTGAAAAAGTTAATGATTATTACGTAAATGGTGATACGAGAACTATTGAAGGTTTTGATACAAGCGTGATCTATTCTATAGATACTGACATCGGAGCATTTTCTGCAAAACTAGTGAATGTTCATTACGATACCAAAAATCAAGAAGCTGGGGGAGACGCAAAAAGACTTAGCGATGCTGGTAAATCCGGTGGAACACTAGCTGGCGTAGCTCCAGTAAGAGGTGTTAACGATCTCCTTGGTTTAAATGGTTCAATTGAAGATAAATATACTATGAAACTTTCATGGAAAAATGGTCCCTACCAAGTACTTGTATCTGGTACTCAATGGGGAGAATTCTTTGAATCAGCTCATACAGAGACAATCGATGGTGAAAGAGTTATGTGGACAGTTGATTCAATGACCATGATTAATGTAACTCTCGGATATACATTTAAAAATGATCTAAGGGTTAGACTGCAAGTTAAAAATATCGAGGATGAAAGAGCGCCACTTGCGGATGAAACTTTCAGTATGTTTTGGGGAGACCTTCATACAGATTATGGAAGAAACTTTAGTTTAGAATTCTATAAAAAATTCTAATACTTTTTTTAGGAATTTAAAAAAAGGGGGCTTACGCTCCCTTTTTGTTGATATGAAAAAAATATCTATTTTATTAGTAATACTTGTCTGTACTCTCGAAGTAAAAAGCGAGAATACTTTTATCTTTTCACATAATTCTTTCTCGGGAATACCTGTTTTTTATGTTGCACCAGAAAAGATTACCAAAGACACTAGGTTAGTAGTTGTAATGCATGGAAGAAAAAGAAATGGCAAGCAATATAGAGATCAATGGATACAAAAAGCAAAAGAATTAAATTTATTTGTTCTTGTTCCTCAATTTAGTGAAACAAGTTTTCCAGGTGTTTATAGATTTAATTATGGGAATGTTTTTACAGAAGATAATCAACTTCTACCATCAGATAAGCATTTGTTTTCCATAATTGACCCTCTTGTAAAATTTTCTTTAAAAAAATTCAAAATCAGATCAAATCATTGGGGTATTTATGGTCATGGGGCAGGTGCGCATTTTGTTCATAGGTACCTACTTCACTATCCAGAGGCAACTCATACTTTGGCAATTGCTGCAAATTTAGGTTGGTATTTATCCATGACTGATCAAGAGTGGCCATTTGGTTTAACCAATTCAAATATTGATGATGAAAAGCTAAAAAAAGCTTTTAGTAAATATTTTCTACTCATGCTTGGAAGATCTGATACATCTACAAAACCTAACTCAGAATATGTAAAAAAGCACTGGGATACTATTAATCTTCAAGGAGAGCATAGATTAGCCAGAGGGAGAAACTTTTTTGAATCTGCTGTTGTTAAATCAAAAGATGTAAATCAATTTTTTAAATGGGGGATGGTTGAAGTTCCCACAAAAAAAGGTCATGGTAATACTGAGCAAATGGTGCCATATGCAGCTGAAATGTTTTACGCAAGATTAAAATAATGCAAGCCTATAGAAAAAGAGGTTTTTGGATTGGTTTAGCAGCCTTCTTTTTGGTACTTTTTTTACCTAATCCAGAATCTCTTTCTTCTGTTGGATGGGCTGTTGCTGCAGTAACATTATTAATGGCTATTTGGTGGGCTACTGAGGCAGTTCCAGTAGCTGTGACTGCACTTTTGCCACTTGCATGCTTTCCAATGCTTGGAGTAACAGACTTTAAAACTGCCGCCCTTCCCTATGCTAATCCAAATATCTATTTGTTTATGGGTGGTTTTATTTTAGCTTTAGGAATTGAGTCCTCAGGCCTTCATAAACGTCTTGCATTAAAAATGCTCATTGCAGTTGGTAATAGTGGAGCTAAGCTTGTTGGCGGTTTCATGTTGGTTTCAGCATCAATCAGTATGTGGGTAATGAATACTTCTACAACTTTAATGCTCCTCCCCATAGGTTTAGCTGTTTGTGCTAGTGTAGCAGAAACAATTCCAAATTTTTCTCAAAAAGATAGAAGGAATTTTGAAATTTCACTTTTGCTAGGCATAGCATATGCTGCATCCATTGGCGGAATGTCTACTTTAGTTGGAACAGCCCCAAACATAATATTTGCTGGCTTTATGCAAGAAACATATGGTCTCAAAATTTCTTTTACTGATTGGATGATGCTTGGAGTTCCAATTGCAACAATGATGTTATTAGCTTCATGGTATGCAATTACAAAAATTGTCTATCCTGTAAATTTTATAGCAAGTATTGAAACTAAGCTTCAGCTTCAAAATATGCTCAGCGATTTAGGTCCTCTGGGCAAAGATGAAAAGAAAGTTTTAATTATTTTTTCTTTGGCTGCCAGTGCATGGATGTTTAGAACATTGCTTGATAATTATGTCCCATTTTCTGGTTTAACAGATGCTGGAATTGCAATAATTGCAGCTTTGAGTTTCTTTTTAATTCCATCAGAAAATCAGAAAACTGATCTGCTTACATGGGAACAGGCTAATAAACTTCCTTGGGGATTGCTTGTTTTGTTTGGAGGAGGTTTATCTCTTGCTGCATCAATTGGCTCATCAGGTTTAGGGGGATGGATAGGACAAGGACTCACAATCTTAGAAAATGTACCGCCAATTGTTCTAATATTAGCAGTAGCAACAATGATAATATTTTTGACTGAAATTACATCAAATGTGGCAACAACCTCTACTTTCTTGCCTGTTGTTGGTGCAGTTGCAATAGCTTTGGGTATTGCTCCAGTAGCTTTAACGATTCCTGTAGTTTTAGCTGCAAGTTGTGCCTTCATGCTTCCAGTTGCAACTCCTCCCAATGCAATTGTGTTTGGTTCAGGTAAGTTGACTATCCCGGATATGATAAGAGCTGGTTTTGCATTAAATATTATTGGAATATTTTTAGTTACTATTTTTGCCTTTTATTTAGCTCCAATGATATTTTGATAGTTATGGCTAATAAAAAAATATTCTTTTTAATTTTATTTCTAGCTTCAAATTCTTGGGCACAAGTTAGGTATATTGATTATCCATCGCCCTTCCATTCAACTATTGGAAAATCAGGAATGGTTGTTTCTCAAAATCAAGCTTCTTCAGATATAGGTGTTGAAATTTTAAAAATGGGCGGTAATGCAGTAGATGCAGCTGTTGCAGTTGGATTTTCTCTTGCAATAACTCTTCCTAGAGCAGGAAACCTAGGTGGTGGAGGTTTTATGCTGATTTATTTGAGCAATGAACGAAAAACTATAGCAGTAGATTTCAGAAGCTCTGCACCGAATAATCTTTCAGAGAAAGATTTTATGTTTTTAAAAAATAATTATGATCAAAGAAGATATGGTTATAAAGCATCGGCCGTGCCAGGAACAGTGGCAGGTCTATTAGAGACACACAAACGATATGGTAAATTGCCACTTAGACAAATCCTCCGGCCGGTTATTTCACAAGCAAAAAAAGGAGTTTATGTCAGCTATGATCTCAATCAAGCCATAGGAAGTGCTGAGCAATTAATATTAGATAATGAATCTAATAATATCTATTATGAAAATAAAGTTCCGCTTAAAGAACACAGGCTCATAAAACGACCTGATTTAGCATGGGCATTAAAGGAAATTGCTAAAAATGGTCAAGAGGCTTTTTATACAGGATCAATTTCAAAAAAAATTGTTAAAGCTATGCAGCAAAACAATGGATATATTACCGCAAAGGATCTCGAAAATTATCAACCAAGATTTTCTCAACCAATACAGACGAATTATAGAGATCACAAAGTCCTTGCGCATCCTCCTCCAGCTGGTGGTGCTGCAGTGTTGCTTGAGGGATTAAATATTATTGAAAACTTTGAAACTGACAAAATGGGTCCTAATTCAGCAAGCTTTGTTCATTTGTTTGCAGAAGCATTGCAGAGAGGACATATGGACAGATCTAGATTTATCGGAGATCCATTATTTTATGATGTGCCCATAGAAAAAATTATCTCAAAACAAAGAGCTAAATCTCTTGCCAAAGATATAAATCTCAATTTAGTAACAAAATCAGAATCAATTAATCCAGAATCATTATTGAATGAGGGTGAGAACACAACTCATTATTCAATTATTGATAATGATGGAAATGTTGTCTCTAATACTTATACATTAGGATACTCTTTTGGTTCAGGGGTAACGATCCCTGGAACTGGAATTCTTCTTAATAATCAAATGAATAACTTTGCATACCAATATGGAAATCCCGGAGTAATAGATCGATCAGCGAGTATTGGTAATAGGTTTGAGCCTGGAAAAAGACCCATGAGCACTATGTCTCCAATAATTGTTTTTGATGAAAATAATTCTATTAAGCTCATAACCGGATCTCCAGGCGGCGCTTTAATTCCAGCCGCTATTTTAAGGGTAGTAACTGGAGTTATAGACTTTGGTTTAAATCTAGGTGAGGCATCTATGTTGCCGAGAATTCATAAAGATTGGCCATATGAAAATTTGCTGCTTGAAAGAGGTTTTAGCAAAGATACGCACAATCTTCTTGAATCCTTTGGTCATGAGATTGAAGAATCAAAAACAATGGGTTCGACTCAAAGCATTTTGATATCCTCAAAAGGGGTTGAGGGGTTTGCTGATCTTAGAAGACCTAATGCAGGCGTAGCTATTCAAAATGATTAAAGCGTTAGCATTCATTTATAAAAAGAAAGGTCTGTCTGATGGTGATTTCAAAAATTATTATGAAAAAAATCATGCGCCATTAGCAACTTCTCTTCTAACTTTTGAAGGTTATGAAAGGAATTTTGTTAATGCTAATATCAATCCTCTATTCGCTTCTCTCGGATCAATCAGTATTTTTCAATATCAATCTATAGAATCGCTCAATGATATTGAGGAGAAAATGTCTTCAGATGCTGGAGATATCCTAAGAGAAGATGAACTTAAATTTATGGATGTAGCAAAAAACTATTTTGTTCTCACCCAGTCCGATCAATTAACTGAGCAGAGATTCCAAAAAAAGATTTTTTATCCTTGTAATGATGAATATGATTTAGGTTCTTTAGATTCTTATGAAGGTTTGAATAAAATCTCTGACAATATTATTCTTGAATCAACTGAAATGTTTGGGATTGCTGAATATGGAATAACTCAAAAAGTTGATTTTGATGTTTTAAAAAAATTGACTCAGGAACACCCTAAAGCAATCATTACCTCTTGTGTTTCCTAATTTAAATTGACCAGATATTTTAACGCTGCATTAATTCTATTATTTACTTCATCACGACTAAACAACGAAAGAGTTAAACCTAAAGAGGGAGATTGGGTTGAGCCAGTCATAGCAATTCTTATAGGTTGATTTAATTTAGGTGTAGCTAAACTAAGGGCTGTTTGAGCCTCCTTTAAAGCATCGTCTATGGAGCTTTCATTCCATTCCTTGATACCGTTTAACTTTCTTTGCACATATTCTAAAACTGCTTCTGACCCAATTAAAAATTTATTTGCTGCTTTTTCATCATACGAATTTAATTCAGAAAAATAAGGTATAAGATCTTGAGCTACTCCTAGAAGATTAGGTTTTGAGCTTCTCATTGCCGTAATAATTCCATTAATGTTTTTCTTTTGTGTGTAATCCAAGCTAAGAGCATCTAAAAATGGAATCAGTCTTTTTTTGAAGTCATCAAAAGATAAAGCTGCTAAATGATGATTGTTAATCCAATCAAGCTTAGAGGGATCAAAAATAGCGCCTGCTTTTTGAACTTCTTGTATTCTGAAATCAGAAATCAAATCATCTAAATAGAAAATTTCTTTATCACCTTTAGACCAACCTAGCCGAGCAAGCATATTAATCATAGATGACTCTAAGTAACCTTGATCGAAGAAATCCTGTAAGCTTGTTACAGCATTCCTTTTAGATAGTCTTTTTTTATCCTGTCCTAGAACCATTGGTAAATGCGCATATTCAAGAGAATCATAGCCAAGTGCATTTTGAATATGGATTTGTCTTGGTGTATTACTTAAATGATCCTCTCCCCGAACAACAGTCGTAACTCCTTGATCAAAATCATCAACAACATTACATAAATGATAAGTTGGAGACCCATCACTTCTTAAAAGAATTAAATCATCTAGTTCAGAGTTTTGAAAAATTACTTCTCCTCTAACCAAATCATGAAAAACTAATTCACCATCCTGGGGTGTTTTCAGTCTTAATACAGAGTTATTTGTTCTTTTAAGACCAAGATTTCTACTTCTTCCGTCATACATAGGTTTTTTGCCAGCTGCTTCCTGCTCTTTACGCATCTCGTCAAGCGTTTCTTTTGAACAATCGCACCAATAGGCATTACCCGAATCTAGGATTTTTTCTGCGGCCAACATGTATAACTCAGATCTTTCAGATTGACGAACGGGAGGCTCATCTGGATTTATTCCTATATCGGACAACCCTTTTAATATGTTTTGTTCAAATTCTTCTTTTGATCTTTCAGCATCTGTATCCTCAACTCTAATTAAGAATTTACCTTTATTTTGTTTTGCATAAACATAATTAAATAAAGCTGTTCTAACTCCCCCTATATGCAAAGGTCCAGTAGGGCTTGGTGCAAATCTTGTAACTTTTGTCATGAAGAATCTCTATTTAAATTAATCTCTTGCATTCTTTGATCATTAGCGATCATATCTTCTTTAGAAATCTTTACTTTGGAAATCGGGAATTTTTTAAAATCAATGCTTAGATTACAAGTATTTATATCTGTATTAGAGGTTGTATTAGATGATATAAATTCAAATTTACTTTGGCCGCCTGTCAAGTGTATGTAGACATCTGCAAGAATGTTTGCATCTAATAAAGCTCCATGAAAACTCCTATCATAGCCACTTACTTCAAACCTAGATGCGAGAGCATCTAACGAATTTCGCTGGCCAGGAAACTTATTTCTTGCCATCAACAAAGTATCTTCAACATCACATATTTCTTCTAGAAATGGATAATTTGAAGAAGCTCTTTTTAACTCAGCATTAAGGAAACCTAAATCAAACGAAGCATTATGAATAACTAATATGCTGCCTTCTATAAATTCTAAAAAACTTTCTGCTATTTCTGAAAATTCTGGTTCATTTGCAAGTCTTTCCATAGAGAGACCATGAACTTTTTCAGCCTCCTCATCGATGGATCTTTGGGGGTTGAGATATGAATGAAAATGTACATCTGTTCTTCTCCTATCTTCAAGTGCGACAGCCCCTACCTCAACAATTCTGTGACCTTGATCAACCTCAAGTCCCGTTGTTTCAGTATCAAGAACAATAAGTTTTTTTGTCATAAGATAGAATCAATTCCTTTATTAGCTAATATATCTGCTGTCTCATTTCCAGGATCTCCAGAATGTCCTTTTACCCAGTGCCATTGCACTTGATGATAAGACATTAACTGATCTAATTGTTGCCATAATTCTTTATTTTTAACTTCTTTTTTGGCAGAAGTTTTCCAATTATTTTTTTTCCAATTTTGTATCCATTGAGTTATTCCATCCATCACATACTTTGAATCAGTGAACAATTCAACATCACAAGGCTCTTTTAAAATTGAGAGTCCCTCAATGGCAGCAGAAAGTTCCATTTGATTATTTGTAGTATTATTTTGACCCCCAAAAATCTCCTTCTCGGCAGTATCAAATTTAATTAGCGCGCCCCAGCCTCCTGGACCAGGATTGCCTCTGCAAGCTCCATCTGTGTAAATAATTACCTC
>CABXUO010000033.1 GCA_902515455.1 uncultured SAR86 cluster bacterium | reverse complement strand
GGTGCAATTTTATTCATTTCACTAGCAACGCTGCTAAGCCGATCAAGTTCTGATTCAGATTCTATATTGAACGAAAGAATATTATGATTGATCCCAGCTTCCATTTCAGCTTTTGATTTTCCAACACCTGAGAAAATAATCTTTTTTGGATCTGCTCCAGCTAAAATTACTCGATGTAGCTCTCCACCTGAAACAATATCAAATCCACATCCTGCATTTTTTAGTATTTTTAAAATGGATATGTTCGATAAAGCTTTCACCGAAAAACAAATAAGACCATTCATTGATTGAAACGAATCTATATATGCTTTTGCATGCCTTTCAAGCGTGGCTTTGCTATACACATAAGAAGGCGTACCAAATTTATTTGCAATTTCCTCTACAGAGACTTCTTCTGCAAAAAGCTTACCTTTTTTATAATCAAAATGGTCCATGAAGGAATTTAAGTTAAAAAAATTATCTCTGAGGGGATAGGCGCTTTCATTCCGCATCCTGCAATCATCAAAGAGACTAGCATTAAAAAAAGTAACAGGCGTATTTGCATGCACCTATTATGATTAATTTATTTAAAAAAACCTAATTGGATCAGTATTTATACTCTTCTTCTTTAAATGGGCCATCAACGGGAACATTAATATAATCAGCTTGCTCACCAGTTAGTTTGGTTATTGTTCCACCAAAACCTTGAACCATAAGCTCGGCAACTTCCTCATCCAATTTTTTTGGAAGAACTTCAACAGTTATCATTTCATTTTGCTTATCAGCATCATTGACGTTTGCAAAACCTTGTTTATACAAGTGCATCTGAGCTAAAACTTGATTAGCAAATGATCCATCCATTATTCTGCTTGGATGGCCTGTTGCATTTCCTAGATTGACTAGCCTGCCTTCAGCTAAAAGAATGATGTAGTTCTTGCTTTGTAAGTCTGGTGTGTCTGATGGAGAAGTATCTCTAAATACTCTATGCACTTGAGGCTTAATCTCTTCCCAGTACCACTTGTCTCGCATGAACTGAGTATCAATTTCATTATCAAAGTGACCAATATTACATATGACAGCAGTATTTTTTACTGAGCGCAACATTGCCTCATCACAAACATTCACATTTCCAGTAGTTGTAACGATTAGGTCAGTATCTTCAAGAACTGCCATATTTATATCTTTCACGTCTCTAGTTACGACTCCATTATTGTATGTAGACACCACTTCAAAACCATCCATGCAGGCTTGCATAGCACATATGGGATCAGATTCGACGACTCTTACAATCATTCCCTCTTGTGCGAGACTTAAAGCGGAACCTTTTCCAACGTCTCCATATCCAATTACTAATGCTTTCTTGGATGAAAGAAACATATCTGTGCCTCTTTTAATTGCATCATTTAGACTATGTCTGCATCCATACTTATTGTCATTTTTTGATTTAGTGACTGAGTCATTTACATTTATTGCTGGCACTTTAAGCTCATTTTTTTCAAGCATTGCCTTTAATCTGTGAACACCAGTGGTAGTTTCCTCAGAAATTCCATGAATGCTTTCAAGCATTTCAGGAAATTTAGAATGAACCATATGAGTTAGATCGCCACCATCATCTAAAATCATGTTTGCATCCCAAGGACTGCCATCTTTAACTATCGTTTGTTCAATGCACCAGTCAAATTCCTCATCTGTTTGACCTTTCCAAGCAAAAACAGGAATACCTGCAGCCGCAATAGCTGCAGCAGCATGATCTTGAGTGGAGAAGATATTGCAACCAGACCAACGCACTTCCGCACCAAGATCTACCAACGTCTCAATAAGTACAGCTGTTTGAATAGTCATATGAATGCAACCCATAACTTTTGCACCTGCAAGAGGTTGAGCATCTTTATATTTTGTTCTTAGGGCCATTAATGCAGGCATTTCATTTTCAGCAAGAGAAATCTCTCGTCTACCGAATTCAGCAAGACTCATATCTGCGACTTTATAATCGTTTTCCATTATTTACTCCAATAAATACAAGTGGGCATTCTACATAAAATAGAGATGCAAGTGCACCCTTTAAGCAGCTATATCTATCATTATTATGAAATATCAGCTGCTTTATCTGTTTTTTCCCAAGAAAGCTCTATATCTGATCTACCAAAGTGACCATACGCTGCAGTTGGAAGGTATATAGGTCTTTTTAAGTCCAGCATATTGATTAGACTTTTTGGCCTCAGATCAAATTCTTCCTCAACAATTTTAACAATCGCTTCTTTAGAAATTTTTTCACTATTAAAGGTTTCTACATGTATTGATGTAGGCTTGGCTACACCAATTGCATATGAAACTTGAATTTCACAGTAGTCTGCAAGTCCAGCTGCAACTATATTTTTAGCAACATATCTTGATGCATATGCTGCAGATCTATCTACTTTGGATGGATCTTTTCCGGAAAAAGCTCCTCCGCCATGTCTGGCCATACCTCCATAGGTATCTACAATAATTTTTCTTCCAGTGAGACCACAATCACCAACAGGTCCACCAATAACAAATTTTCCAGTTGGATTAATAAATATATTTGTAGAATCAAGCAACCATTCCTCTGGAACTATTGGCTTGATAATTTTATCCATTACCTCAATTTTTATTTCTTCCTGGCTAACGTCTTCATCGTGTTGTGTTGAGAGGACGACCGCAGACAAGCCTTCAATTGTTTTTCCATCATCGGAGTAAATTACACTGACTTGACTCTTAGCATCAGGTCGTAACCATTTAATCTCACCACTCTTCATAACATCTGCTTGTTTTTTTACCAATCTGTGAGAAAGATCTATTGGAAGTGGCATTAATGATTCTGTTTCTTTGCATGCATATCCAAACATCAATCCCTGATCTCCAGCCCCTTGTTCAAGGTTTTCTCCTTCACCCTCGGTAACACCTTGAGAGATATCAGGCGATTGTTCAAAAACTAGATTTGTGAATTCACACGTATCTCCATTAAATCCATATTCATCCGAGTTGTAGCCAATATCATTAATTGTTTTTCTCACAACAAGCTCTAGATCAGGACTTCCTAGGGAAGTTATTTCGCCCGCTATATATACCATGTTATTTTTTATCATGGTCTCGCAAGCCACTCTGCTATTTGGATCTTCCGATAAGTAAGCATCCAAAACAGCATCGGATATTTGATCACACACTTTATCAGGATGTCCTCCTGAAACAGATTCGGATGTAAATATATAACTCATAATTTTCCTCTACAGTTAATAATTTAGTTTTATGGAGGAAAATTTATATATTGTTTTTTTTTCCACCTCAGTAAGGCGCCCTATTTAGCAGTTTGAGTATGCAAGCAGGAACAAATCACTTGTATGTAAAAATTTTATTAGTTTTGTTAAATAAACACAAATTTATCTATAAAAAATCCAAGCCGCATATTATGATTGATATGTTCTAAATTATTTGCAAAAAAGATGCACAAAGAGCTTGCTAACGCTATAAGGTTTTTATCAATCGATGCCGTTGAAACAGCCAAATCCGGTCATCCAGGAATGCCAATGGGCATGGCCGACATTGCAGTGGCTTTATGGAAATATAACTTAAAACATAATCCTCAAAATCCAACTTGGTTCAATCGAGATAGGTTTGTACTTTCAAACGGCCATGGATCAATGCTCTTGTACAGTTTGCTTTACTTAACTGGCTATGATCTTTCTATAGAAGACTTAAAAAAATTTAGACAACTAGGCTCCAAAACACCTGGACACCCAGAGCTTGACATGTCGATTGGTGTAGAAACAACTACTGGCCCATTGGGACAGGGAATTGCAAATGCAGTTGGAATGGCGCTAGCTGAAAAAATGTTGTCAAGCAGGTTCAACAAAGATGACGAGTTAAAACCAATCGATCATTTTACTTACACATTTTTAGGTGATGGTTGCTTGATGGAGGGAGTTTCGCATGAAGCTTGTTCATTTGCAGGAACTCACCGCTTAGGAAAATTAATTTGTTTTTATGATCAAAATGGAATATCGATTGATGGAGAAATAACCAATTGGTTTACTGATGACACTCGGCAAAGATTTGAAAGTTACAACTGGCAAGTATTGGAGGTAGATGGACATAATGTCGAGAAAGTCTTAGAGGCAATTCAAACAGCGAAGAAAGATGTTGAGCATCCTACTTTGATTTGCTGCAAAACAATTATTGGTTTCGGATCGCCCAACAAATCAGGAACATCAGGCGTCCATGGCGCTGCTTTAGGTGAAGATGAGGTTAAAAAGACTCGAGTTGAGCTTGGATGGGACCAAGAACCATTTCATATACCTGATGAAATTAAATCTGAGTGGGATGGTAAAGTCGCAGGTGCTGAACTAAATGCATCCTGGGATAAGCTGATGAAAGATTACTCTGAAAAGCATCCTGAGTCTTTTAAGGAACTGAAAAGAGTAATCAATAATGAACTACCAATAAACTTTGAAGATACTTATAAAGATTTTATATATGAATTATCTGAAGGTGATAAAAAAGATATAGCTACTCGAAAGGCATCTGAACTATGTTTAAACTATTTTTGTGAAAAACTTCCAGAACTTGTTGGAGGATCTGCAGATTTAACTGGCTCTAATAATACATTTTCTTCTGTCAGCACTGAAATGCTTCCTGAGAGCCCACAGGGAAATCACATATTTTACGGAGTTAGGGAGTTTGGCATGACTGCAATGACAAATGGAATGGTCCTGCATGGTGGAATAAAACCATACAGCGGAACGTTTTTAGTTTTCATGGATTACGCTAGAAATGCTGTAAGATTAGCAGCACTTATGAAGATACCAAATATCTTTGTATATACTCACGACTCCATTGGTCTAGGAGAAGATGGCCCAACCCACCAACCTATTGAGCATCTTGTTACATTAAGAGCAACTCCAAATTTAAACAATTGGAGACCTGCAGACATTATAGAAACTGCCGTAAGTTGGAAAGAAGCGATTAGCTCTAAAAGAACCCCTCATAGTTTAATACTATCTAGACAAAACCTTCCTTTTATTGAGAGATCAAAAGAACAAATAGAGTTGATTGAGAAAGGAGGTTATTTGTTATCTTTTGATGATAAAGCTGATATTACATTGATTAGTTCAGGAAGTGAGGTTAAGTTAATTATCGAAGCAGCTAAAACAATTGCAAAAAAAGGCCTAAAAGCCAATGTTGTCTCTATGCCCTGCCTTGATAAATTTGTCTCACAAGATAAAGCCTACAGAGACAGTATTATCGACCCTGAAAAACCAAAACTCGTAGTTGAGGCTCTACATCCTAATTCTTGGCATTGTCTAGTAAATCTAAATGATATTGTGATTGGCATGGAAACATTTGGAGAAAGTGCTCCAGGAAATGAGTTAATGAATGAGTTTGGCTTCACAGTCGACAATATTGTTAGTCAAGTCAAGAAGCTAACTGCAAAATGAGAAAATTGTCTGAGACAAATGTCTTGAATAAGACAATTGCTCTTCGGGTTGATCTAAATGTTCCTGTTGAAAATGATAAAGTCCTTGATGACACAAGGATTATTGCAATTATTCCTACTTTGGAATATTTATTAGCTCAAAATACAAAAATAATTTTAATTTCTCATTTTGGAAGGCCAAAATCAGGAGTATTCGATTCCAAATTTTCTCTTTTACCAGTAGCTAAAAGACTTGAACAGATTTTAAATAAGCAGGTTAAATTATTCTCATCAATAGAAGATGTTAACTTCTCATCAGATATTTCATTAATTGAAAATATAAGATTTTTGCCAGGAGAGCTTGAGAATGACGCAGAGCTTGGAAAAAAACTATCAAACATAGCAGATGTCTATGTATTTGATGCTTTTGGGACATCTCATCGTGCTCATGCATCAACTTATGGAGCTATCAAAGCCTCTGAAGTATCATGCGCCGGATTGCTTTTAGAAAATGAGACAAATGCACTTCAACAAGCCATTAGTTCAAAAAGTTCACCCATGCTTTCAATCGTTGGAGGATCAAAAGTATCTACCAAATTAGAAGTAATTAAAAATTTGTCAAAAATTTCTGATGACGTCATGACAGGAGGCGGTATCACAAACACCATTTTGAAAGCTCAAGGGCATAATATTGGACTTTCGCTTTACGAGGAATCAATGTTGAATGAAGCAAAAGAATTACTTGAGAGTGGTAAAATTTTATTGCCTGATGAAGTGATTGTAAGCAAAGATATTGAATCAAATATTACAAGAATAACTAAAGTTAATTCAGTGCAACATGATGAGATGATTCTTGATCAAATTCTCAGCTCGGCAATGCTAAAAAAAATAACTCAAGCAAAAAAAATTATTTGGAACGGCCCTATTGGTGTATTCGAACGCCAACCTTTTTCATTGGGGACTAAAGATTTGGCTGAGGCAATTGCATCATCAAATTCATTTAGTCTTGCTGGCGGTGGAGAAACTCTTTTAGCCATCAAGATGTTTATTGAAAAAAACAATATTTCCTATTGCTCAACTGGAGGGGGAGCTTTTCTTGAATTTATGGAAGGAAAAGAGCTACCATCTTTATCTGCTTTAGGCTTTAAATTTTAAAAGGGAGTGAATTATGTCATTAAATACATTAGAAGAAATAGCTGAATATATAGTTTCAGATGGAAAAGGAATTTTGGCAGCAGACGAGAGCAATCCAACCTGTGGGAAGCGATTTGATTCTATTGGTGTCGAGTCAACTGAGTCTAATAGGCGTGATTATAGAGAGATGCTATTTAGATCAAGTGGGATGAAAGACAATATCGGAGGCGTAATTTTATTTGATGAAACGATAAGACAGAATGCTCAAGATGGAACTCCTCTTGTTGAATTAATTAAGAATCAAGGAGCTTTGCCAGGCATAAAAGTCGATAAGGGCCTTGCGCCTTTAGACTCATCGCCAGAAGAAACTTTAACACAAGGGCTTGATGGTCTAGATGAGAGATGCAAAGAATATTTCAAGCTTGGCGCAAAATTCACTAAGTGGAGAGCAGTCATTAAAATATCTGATGACATTCCAACAGATGCATGTATCCAAGCTAATATGGAAGCTCTAGCTAGATACGCAAAAATTGTTCAAGAAAATAACATGGTGCCTATGGTTGAGCCCGAAGTCCTGATGGATGGCAATCACTCAATTGAGAGATGTTATGAGGTAACCAGCAAATCATTGAATACACTTTTTAAATGCTTAAAAGATCAAGGAGTGAATATTGCTGGCACAATTCTTAAACCAAACATGGTAACTTCTGGATCAATTGCTGAACCTCAAGCATCAATTCAAGAGGTTGCAGAAAAGACCGTTCAATGCCTTAAGGAAAATGTTCCATCAGATCTTCCCGGGATTACTTTTCTTTCAGGGGGACAATCTGACGTAAATGCTACAGCTCATTTAGATGCCATGAATAAAATTGGTGGATTTTCCTGGAAACTAAGTTTTTCTTATGGAAGAGCTCTTCAGCAACCTTCTCTAAAAGCATGGCTTGGAAAAGAGGAAAATGTACCTCAAGCTCAAGAAGCCCTTTCTCATAGAGCCTTGATGAATAAGCTTGCTGCAAATGGAGCCTGGAACTTAGATTTAGAATAATTCGATTGAATAGTTGAAAATAATAGTTCAGAGAGTTTCATCTGCAAAAGTTAGTATTAACAATGAAACTCATGCTTCAATAAAAAAAGGCATCTTAGCTTACGTCTGTTTTGAGATAGACGATAAAGATGAGGTTATTGATAAATTTATTCATAAAATTGGTAGCTTTTCAATTTTTCGTGGAGAAAATGATGAGATGTCATTAAATCTAAAAAATGTTGAGGGCGAGTTGTTAATAATTAGTCAATTTACATTGGCAGCAGTGACAGAAAAAGGTAATAAACCTAGTTTTCATAGAGCATTGGATTCCAAGAACGCTAATTACCTTTATAATTTATTAATACAACGGCTCTCAGATTCTCCTATACGATTTCAATCAGGAGTTTTTGGAGCAGATATGGATATTCAATCTATTAATGAGGGTCCAGTTACATTCTTGTTCGAATTATAAAATTATGGAAGAAAAATTAACTAGCTTTACAAAAGAAGTTGATGCATGGATAGAAGATAATTGTCCTCAGTCTATGAGAACTCCAATGCCTGTTAGTGAGCAAGTGTGGGCTTCCTCAAGCATTGAATTTCCTTCTCATGATTCTAAGGCATGGTTTGACGTAATGGTGTCAAAAGGATGGTGCACTCCTGAGTGGCCAGCGGAATATGGCGGCGGCGGATTATCATTTGAAGAATCGAAAATTTTAAAAAGTCGCCTCAAATTTTTCGGCTGCCGTCCAGCACAAATTAACTTCGGCATCTCAATGCTTGGTCCAGTGATCTTAGAGTTTGGAACCGAAGATCAAAAAAA
>CABXUO010000032.1 GCA_902515455.1 uncultured SAR86 cluster bacterium | reverse complement strand
ATCTTGCTTTGCTTGGTCTATGGAGACAAGGTGCGAAGTTTAGAACCAGACTCGCAAGAGAAACATTTAAAGTTGGAGATGTCTTATTGCTTGGAGTTAGAACCATTGATGATGAAGGCGTCAAAGAGCGGATTAAACACTTAGGATTAATGCCTTTAATGGAAAGGGATTTGCAAACTATCCCCAGTCGCAGTCGCCTGCTCAAAAGCTTGTTCTTTTTTGGTATGGCTATTGGGCTTACAGCATTTAATGTAGTAGATATCGTAGTTGCATTCTTATTGTGCGTGATAGCCTTCATCTCAATTAAAGTTTTAAATGGAAATCTATACAGGAATATAGAGTGGCCTGTTGTAGTAATGTTGGCAGCTATGATTCCTGTTGGTCAAGCGCTCGAAACTTCAGGAATTTCATTGAATATAGCTAATTTCATATCTGCAACAACTGATGGTTTAGCTCTCCCATGGCTCATATTAATGATCCTGGTGATAACAATGTTCGTATCAGATATTGTTAATAATGCTGCTACAGCTGTGATCATGGCCCCTATTGCAGCAAATCTTGCATTGCAAGTTGGGCAGCCTGTTGAGCCTTTCTTGATGGCAGTGGCAGTTGGTGCCAGCTGTGCATTCTTGTCGCCTATCGGACACCAATGTAATACCTTAGTGATGGCGCCTGGAAACTACAAATTTGGTGATTACTGGCGTCTTGGATTACCCCTTGAATGCGTGATTGTAGCTATCTCAATACCTATGATTTTATTTGTTTGGACTTAAAAAAATTTAGGTAAGCTTTGTAATAAGTTCGCTTAATTCGTCAGGCTGTTCAAAGAATAAGAAATGTCCGGCATCATCAATAGTAAAAGTTTGAGAAGGAACTTCGACTGAAAATTTTTCTACAGCCTTTAAGTCAACTAATCTATCTTTACTACCGAGAATAATTGAAATTGGGATTTCTAAATCTTTAATTTTATTTAAATCAAGTTCGTAATTATTACATGCCTCTAAATCATCAAGCATTACTAGATCATTTTTCTCAGAGAAAGCATTTTTGATACCAAGTAATCTTTTGTGTAGTCCATATTTAATAATGAAGTCAGCTGCATCTCCGTTGCTAACTCTTGCTTTTGCAAGAAGGGGCTCAGCTACTCTGGTAGGGTAAATACTATTTACCAAGATTATAGATTGCACTGAAAAATTTTTTTGAATTGCCATATCAAAAGCAATCAATCCACCCATACTGTGACCACATAAGCAGAGGTTTTTAAAATTATATTTCTCTAAACAATCAATTAAGAATCTGCTGTAAGCCTCAATATTGTTACATGATGAGCCTTTTGAATCTCCGTGACCTGGCAAATCAATGATCATGGGTTTGTTGAAATCTGCTTCAGGGAGCTTTAATGATCTAACTAATCTATGATCCATTCCAGCGCCTGCAATGAAAAGGATTGATTTTTTTTCAACATCAATTTCCTCAAAATTTCTAAAATATATTTTTGAATTTTTCATTCTTTACGCTTTTAAGCTGGTAGACCCGAATGGACTCGAACCATCGACCTTCGCAATGTCAATGCGACGCTCTAACCAAAACTGAGCTACGGGTCTAAATTTCAAGACATTATACAGGTTGATAAATAATAAAATAAGAGTTCAATCATCCATGTTAAAGCCGAATAATATTTACAGAAAAGCGTTGTTATGACTGTTAGGCGTTATAGATGTCAAAAAAATTCAATTTTAAATTAAGAAAATCAGCATACTTGCGAAAATATTGAATTGCAAAAATTCTTGCTGGAAATATTGAATAATCTCCGTGCTCTATACCTATAATATAATTTATATTGATTGTTGTTTTTGATGCAACTTCTGATTCAGTCAGTGATAGCAATTCTCTGCGCTCTTTAAACACCTTTCCAATCTTGCAGGTATGTGCTGATTTGAGACAGGATTTATTTTTAAGTAAAGATAATTGCAATTTCAAATATTTTTTATTAATTCAAACGAACCAATAAGTATACATAAAAATGATAAAATGTCATTTCTAAAATTTCTTAACCCTAAAGATGGTTTAAATAAATTTAGAATTTAGTCTATTGAAATAGATCGTTGAGTCAAAAACTTCTTGGTATCTTCAAGAATAGTTTGAGCTTCTGAAGAATTATCTTTTTCTAATAATCTATCTAATTCTGTCATCACTTTACTCATTGAGCCCCATGGACCATCTTCATTTAAGCGTTGAGTTATTAGTGATTGATAGCGATTCATCATATCCTCAGGAGCCTCTTGAGGGTAAAACTGACAAATCAATCTTTCAGCAAATAATCTGTGGCGCTCATCAGATATGTTGCGACAAATTTTAATTCTTTCTTTAGCTGAATCAATTCTATGAAAGTCAGCCATTAAATCTTTATCTTCTTTGGAGGGAAAGCCGCCTGCATAAATCATTTGCTCAATATGCTGATATTCATTGTTCCAATTATTGATTTTGTCTGCCATGGCCTGACTTACTAAAGTCTGAAAATCAATATTACTTCTTACCTGATTTGCCCTTTCCTCAAGAATTGAAAAATCTATGTCAAATACTTCTTTATCATCAATCATTGAACTGGGACATATTGGGATAGTTTTGTTAATTCCATATTTTTTAAAGGGGCCTGTTTTACCTGGCTTTTGTACCATTGAATATATTTCTTGGGTATCAAGATCAAAAATTTCATCAGGCTCAAAGCTTAAATCAAAGAACATTAAATCATTTGGAGCCTTACTGCCACAGGGAACAACTGGGTATCTAAATACCTCTCGTTTAAAAACCTCTCCAAGACCTAAAAATCCTGGTTTTTGAACCGCTTCTTGCACACCTGTCTTTGAAGAAATACCTAAAAAGAAATCTATCAATTCAGGATTTTTTTTATTGATAATTTTTAGAAGAGAGATCATTAATTTGCAATCTGCAATAGCATCATGAGCATCCCCGATTTCAATTCCATTTGCTTCAGCCAAGTCTGCTTGCTTTAAGCTTATTGCAGGGCCATCCTCATAAAGAGGGATATTTAACAAATTTGGTGAAAAAGCTGCAACGTTGTGCATCATCAACAAAAGGTCAAGCCGGCTATTACCATTTGTATTAGTGAGATATGACTCAAACAAATTCCAATAAAATTGTCTTCGGACTAACTCCTCATCATAAGCCATGCCATTAAAAGTGATGAAAACTGCAGGCTCGTCTATGGTCCACTGTCTCCATTGACGGTTGAGATCTCGCATCATTTCATAATGTGAAACATTGGAGTTGAAAAGATGAGTCTTCTTATTTGTCACCATAGCCATTGGGTGCGGTATAGCCCATGGCAAGGGCGCACAGCCTATATTTTGATCATCTTTAATTTCTAAATTACGATCTGCTTGAATTGATCCACACTGAAGGATCTGAGCGAAATCTTTAATGAGCCCCGTTGTTTCAGTGTCGTAAAAAATTAAATTATTGATCAACTATCTACTAGGATCTGCTGACATTAGATGACTCTACTTTAGATTTATCATATTCAGAGTACTTTCCTAGCTCATATCTAGCCACTGATCTCCTATGCACCTCATCAGGTCCATCAGCAAGTCGCAAAGTTCTCATTCCGGCATACATTCTTGCCAATGGAAAAACTTGAGATACCCCTGCCCCGCCATGCATTTGAATGGCTCGATCAATTACATCGCAAACAATATTTGGAACAATAACCTTAATTTGTGCAATTTCACTTGCCGCAACTTTATTTCCGACTGTATCCATCATGTGTGCAGCTTGCAGGGTTAGAAGTCTTGCCATATTGAGTTCAATTCTTGAATTGGCAATTATATCCATATTGCCACCAAGCTGAGCTAAAGGTTTACCAAAAGCCACTCTGCTTTGCGATCTTTCACACATCATTTGCAATGCTCTTTCGCCTAGACCAACTGCTCTCATACAATGATGAATTCTGCCTGGTCCCAATCTACCCTGAGCAATCTCAAAGCCTCTTCCCTCACCAAGGATCACATTACTTTTTGGAACTCTTACATTGGTAAATTTAAGATGAGCATGTCCATGTGGCGCATCATCCCAACCAAAAACTTCCATCATTTTTCTGACTTCAATCCCCTTTGAATCCATTGGCACAAGAATTTGAGAGTGTCTTTTATGTCTTGGTGAATCTGGATCTTGATCTGTGACACACATAAAAATAATGATCTTACAGCGAGGATCACCTGCTCCAGATGTCCACCATTTTTCACCATTAATTACGTATTCATCGCCCTCAAGCACAGCCGTAGCCGCCATATTTGTTGCATCAGAAGAAGCAACACCAGGCTCTGTCATGCCAAAAGCTGATCTAATTTCGCCAGCAAGTAACGGTGTTAGCCAAGTTTCTTTTTGTTCTTCAGTTCCATACCGTTCTAAAACTTCCATATTGCCTGTATCTGGAGCTGAACAATTGAATACCTCTGATGCAATGCCTACAGCACCCATCTTTTCTGCAAGATGTGAGTACTCAAAATTAGTTAAGCCTGTGCCAAATTCACCCTCATAGCCAGGCAGGAAAAAATTCCATAAGCCCTCAGCTTTTGCCTTAGCTTTCATTTCTTCCATAATAGGGGGAACACACCATCGCCCACCCTCCTCAACTTGCTTAGCGTATGTTGCTTCGTTAGGCCTTATTTCTTTATCAATAAAATTTGAAACTCTTTCAAGAAAGGATTGAACTTCTGGCTTTAAATCTCTCATCATCTTCCCCTTATTAATAGGTGTTATTTCTAATATAAGTATTGTGAATGTTATAAAATAACTTTATTATTAGCTATCTACATACCAATAACCATAATAACTGTAAGCAACATGCAAAGCTATAGGATAAAACAAAAATGAAAATTAGCTCTTTTGATTTAAACCTATTTGTTATTATGAACTCCATCTATACAGAAGGTAGCCTGACCAAGGCAGCCGAAGTGGTCGGTATCACACAGCCTGCAGTATCGAATGCATTATCTCGGTTGAGAGAAAAATTTGACGATGAGCTTTTTGTTAGAACCGGGAGTGGAATGGTCCCTACTCAAAAAACAGAAAACATAATTAAGGATATTCAAAATGCACTGCAATTAATGCAAAAAAGTGTGAATGAGCCTGACGAGTTTAGTCCCGAGACAAGTCAAAAAACTTTTAGGATTTCTCTTGGTGATATTAATGAAGGTCGAATATTGGCAATCCTTATGGGAAAAATGGAAGAGCAAGCTCCAAATGTTAAGCTTGAGTGCTATTACACCGCTAGGGACCAAGTGCCGCATGCACTGGCAACAAATGAATTAAGCTTTGCTGTTGATCCTTTTATTCCAAATTCTAAAGATACAAATTCATTAAAAGTATTTACTGATCAATTTGTTATTGCTCACCGAGCAAACCATCCTGTAACTAAAGTTTCAGAAATTACTTTGGATGAGATGCTAAATCTTAAATATATTAATATCTCTAATAGGAAACGTGGGGCATCTGTAGTTGAAATGGAAATGCAAAAAATGCAATTACAACCTGAAATTGCATTGCGCGCACAACACTATTTAGTAACTCCGGAAATAGTCAGGTCTTCAGACTTATGCTTGCTTTGCTCTGAAACTTTTGCAAAAAAACATGGCTTGAGTTACATAGAAATTCCATTGAATGTTCCCCCTCTTGAGCAATACTTAATTTGGCATAGAAGCGATGATAATGATGGGTCTCACATTTGGATGAGAAATCTAATAGCTGAATCTTTTCAACAAGTCAGCGCACTCAAGCCTTAGGAGCTTCTCCATAATATAAGAAAGAAGCTATCTTAGGTCCTTTAATATATTTCTTTTTCAAATCCTTAAATTTAAATCCACCAGAGAGGATTAATGCCTCAATGTTTCTATTAAGGTTGCAACCACCACCAATTTTTTTCCAAAATGGTGCAATTCGATTTTGCCACTTCTGAATATTAGGCTCTGGAGCTAATCCATGTTCCATAAATAAAAGTGATCCATTTGGTTTAAGCAATCTATGAGCCTCTGATAATGCTTGCATTGGATTAGGTATAGTACAAAGACTGTATCCAATGACAACACTATCGAATGATGAAGGTTCTAGATCAATTGACTCAGCGGTTGTCTCAATGAAAGAAATTTTTGATTGATAGTTTGGAGCTCTTGATTTTGCAATTGCTACCGAACTTACCGCTGGATCAACTCCAACAATCTCACTTACTTTGTCAAAATCATAAAAATCAAAATTAAGGCCGGATCCTATTCCTATCTCTAAAACTCTGCCGCGTGCTTTGGGAACAATCTGGGCTCTTTTTTTTTGAAAACCTTCCATACTGCAACAGCAGTCCAGCAATTTTGGAAGAAAATAGCTTTCATAGAGACTCATGATTGACTTAGATCATGTCCTGCAGTTCCAACTAAGCCACCATCAGAGGGAATTACTGCACCAACTGTATAAGCACCAGCTCTTGAACATAAAAAAATTACTAGGCCTGCAATATCCTCTGGGGAACCAATTCTTTTTCTTGGATTCCTTGATTCTATAAGAGAGTAATCATGATTGACTGCGGCTCCAAGCATCATGGATTCATATGGGCCTGGAGCGATGGCATTTACTAAAATATTCTCTCCGACTAATCTTTTTGCCTGTACACGTGTTAAGTGATGCACTGCGGCTTTTGAAGTCCCATATGCATAACTTTCTAAAGCTGGGACATTCAAACCGTCGATTGATCCAATATTAATAACCCTCGATGGATCCTCAATAGAAGCTTTCATTTTTAGAATTGGAGTAAGTTTTTGAGTTAAGTAAAAAATGCTCTTCACATTTAAGTCCATGACTTTATCCCAGCCCTTTTCAGAATATTCGGCATAGGGCTCTCCCCATGAAGCCCCTGCATTATTTATTAAAAAATCAATATGCTGCTCGTTGGACTCAATGTAATTAACAAAATTCGCCATGCCCTCCATGGTGCTTAAATCACATGGAACTGGAATACATTCACATTCGTACTTTTTAGATAACTCTTTAGCTTTTTCAATTAAAGCAGCCTCTTTTCTTGCTGTAATATAAACCTTGACACCATTAGCTAGAAAGCCAGCTGCAATCATTTCACCAATTCCCCTAGAGCCACCAGTAACAATCGCGACTTTTCCTGACACATTAAAGAGTTCTGAGATTTTCATAACTATCCTTTCAAATTTAAATATCTTCTTATGTTCTCTTGAAATGATTATGAATTCAATAGTATTACATTTAGAATACTTTGATGGAGTTAGCTTTAAATTTATCCCAACTACTGTTAGGGATCATAATTCTTGTTTGGGGAGCAAATAAATTTGTTGATCACTCCTCAGTAATTGCAAAACATTTAGGAATTAATGATTTAGTTATTGGTTTAACTCTTATTGCTGCAGGTACTTCAGCGCCTGAGATATTTGTTGCAATATCTGCAGTGATAAACGGAAATGAAGATATTGCTTTTGGAACAGCAATTGGCTCAAATATTTCAAATATTGCTCTGATTTTTGGTGTCTCATGTTTATATTTAAATACAGCATCTAAAACTCATTTATCAAATTTATTTCCTTTTGGTTTATCAATTTTAATGCTTGGTTTAATCATTGTTGATGGAATGATTTCATTCAGTGAGAGCTTAGGTTTGGTGGGTCTATTTATGGTATTTATGTATATTCTGTTAAAAACTGAAGGAGTACCTGAGGAAGATAAATCTGAGCCTGCCGCATTCACAAAAAGCCTTTTTTTATCAATGGTGGGTCTTGCAGGTTTGATTGCTGGAGCAAATATCTCAATTATTTTTGCAGAAAATACAGCTATTCTTTTGGGTATCTCAGAGTTAATAATTGGTTTAACCATAATGGCACTTGGAACTAGTCTGCCAGAGTTAGCAGCAACTGTTGCTGCTTTAAGAAAAGGCAGACATCAAATGGTAGTAGGGAATATTATTGGTTCAAATGTTTTAAATCTAGTGTTTGTGTTACCGATAATTGGATTTTTTGGAACAATACAAATAAGTCAGTCAGTTCTTCAAAGAGACTTTTATATTTTGCTAGTTTTAAGCATAGTTTTTATCTTTTTAGCCTTTGCGCTTACTAAACTAAGATTTGTAAAGAGCCTATATATGACTTCTGGAATATTATTGATCAGCAGCTATATCTTTTACATTAGCATTCTTGCTGGGATTGTATAAGTATTTCATATACAAGAAAAAAGATAGCGATATTACAAATGTTGCAACTTCAAAAACAAAAAATGCATTATAAAAAGTTGGAGTACTTGGAATCAATGAAAATAAGTATCTGCCAAGAGCAATACTAAAAGTTAAAAATGCAAGAAGTGATAAGACAAATGTTGTTATGCCTCTGCTGAAAAGAGCAAGAAAGCATAAAAGACCTATAACCATATTTATTCCACCATATAAGCCAGCAACTTCTGAGTATCCAATTGTATCTGTAACTTGAAGCCCTACTG
>CABXUO010000031.1 GCA_902515455.1 uncultured SAR86 cluster bacterium | reverse complement strand
ATTACTGCCCGAGCATTTGCAAGGCCACCTTCTTTGTCAAAGAATTTTTTGGCCTCATCCTGCAAAAATTTTTGATCGTCTGAGAAATCTAAATTCATTATATTGTTATATAGTTTTTATGTATGAGCTTATAATTAAAAGAGTAATATTAGAACATATTATTTAATACAATTTAAGATGCACATACTCATAACTTACTTCAATGAAAATCTCAGCAGATAAAGAAGAGCATTCATATTTTAATTCAAAATCAAGTGGCTTATTTCTTGGAATTGTTTTTTGTTTAGTTCTTTTTGGAATTCTTGGATTATCTATTTGGGTCACTGAGATTTCTAAATCATCAGAAAAGGTGAATTCAAAGTTTGAATCAAGGCTAAGTATTTTAGAGGAGCAACTTCAGTTAGCAGACTCAACCTCAACTGAATTTTTAACAGATATTAATACACAACTCCAATTTCTGGATAAAGAAATAAGGAAATTATGGGATTTAAGTAATAAACGAAATAAAGTAAATATTTCTAAATTGACAAAAGAAATAGATAAACACTCTTCTGCTTTAAAAGAAATTGCATTAACGCAAACTAACGATCAAAAAAATATCATAAATATTAAGAACCAATCGCAAAAATTACTCGATTCAGTGAGGGAATTGACTCAGCTATCACAAGAAAACCTAGAAGTTCAAAGTAAGATAGATGAATTAAGTAAGAATTTTTTGCTGCTTGAAGAAACTGTTCAAGCATTTGATGCTTACAGAAGGCAGAATAATGAAATGCTGCAGGAAATTCAATTAGAAATCTCTAGCATAAATACTCTAAATACACCTTAAAATTTAGTTTTCTTTTTGGTAAAAAGTTTGGGATTTCTTGAAAAAACAGGTATATTTTTACTTATCAATCTTCAATTTGGAGGGGGAAACCATGAAGAGACTATTAAGTGTATTAACTATCATTGCATTTACAGCAATTCCAACCACTGCTTTTGCACAAGAAAATGCATTGGTGTTAGAGGAAGTTGTTGTTACTGCTACCAAGAAAGAGGAAAATGTTCAGGATATTGCTCAAACTGTAAATGCAGTAAGTGGATCAACACTAGATGACTATCAAATTAGAGATCTAAGTGAGCTTGCACAGATTGTGTCAGGTGTTGAATTTACTCAAATAGATCCAAGAAGAGCAAAGATTATGATTCGTGGTCAAACTCTCGATCCTGATGGAGGTAATGATCAACCTATTCAAGGATATCTCGATGAGGTTCCTTTAAGAACAGGAGAAATTTTCCTTCAAATGTATGACACTGAAAGAGTTGAAGTTCTCAAAGGTGCACAAGGTACATTACAAGGTGTAGTTAGCTCAGCTGGAGCATTACACATTTATTCAAGATCAGCTCAAGTAGGCAGCGGTGAAAGAAATGGTTATGTAAAAACAACTTGGGCCGATAATATGACCTCCATCGTTGAGGCTGCAAGCGATTTTCATTTATCAGACACCCTTTCAATGAGGATTGCTGCTGTTACCAATAGCCATGATGGTACAGAAGTTACAAACATAAGAACTGGAGTCAATGAAAATCATCAATATGACTCAGGTCGTATCAGTGTTTCATGGGAACCATCTGATAACCTTTCAGTAAGATATAAATATCAGAACATGGAAGTAGACTCCGTCTATCCTCAACCAGTCGCTGGTTCTAACGGTACGCCATCATTTGCCCAAATGGTTGATGCATATGTTGCTAATGTTGCTTTAGCAGAACAATTTGGCCTTGCTCCTGCGGGCTCAGCTGCTCAGTTAACATTTTTAGACAGACCAAACTATTCAGACATACCGGCCGATGGCTTGAAAGGTGAGGATCGAGTAGCATTACACTTTCAAAATCCAAGACAAAATACAAGCGCATTTGTTCATAATTTAATGGTTGATTACGATGCTGGCTCACACGCGGTAGCATTTAGATATTCCAAAGCCGAAAGTGATGCCATGGGAATGATCGACAGAGATTTTGCTGGTGCATTTACCTATGGATATCCTCAAGAGGTTAGAACAAATACTGGTATTGAAACCATGGAGATGAGATTATCTAATCAGGATAACGATACTCTTGAATATACTATTGGATTCTTCTCAAGGGACTCTCAAACTTATACAGATGCTGATTTAGATCTAAGTTTTTCAGTCTATCAATCTGCTCCGCAATTGTTAAAACCGCTTGTTGGCTCTGGCATGACTTATAAGACACCAAATCAAGCTTGTGAAGCTGCAAGAAAAGATCCAACTATCTTTGCTAATCAGTTGGTGGTTGTAACTTGTATGGGAATTCCAGTTGATGCAAAAGTGGAAGCTGTGTTTGCAAACTTCAAATACAATATGAGCGAGCGAACATTTATCCAATTTGGTGTGCGTGATCAAGAAGTGGAAACTTATTCTGCTCAAAATTTATATCTTCCGTTATCTGCAGCAGTAACAGCTGCATCAGGTGGAGGAATGACAATTCCAAGGACGCCTGTTGAATTACAAAGAACAACTCCGGAATCAACCACTGGAAGCTTAAAATTAGGACATTACCTCAATGATGATGTATTAATTTATGCAAGTACTGAAACTGGTTATAGACGACCCTCATCTACTATAGCACCAACACCAATTCTTCCTTCACTAACTATCTTTGATGAAGAAGAAAGTACCATGTTTGAAATTGGTATGAAAGGTACCTTTATGGATGGAAGATTAAGACTTAATGCTTCATATTTCGACTTCGACATAGAAGGTTTTCAATCTAAGTGGGATAACGTAACGGCTAGAACCTATACTGCTACTGGACCTGGACCTACATCTCAAGTCATGGGCGGAATCTTTACCAACAATGATGCTACTATCACTGGAATAGATATCGATTACGCATATGTCGTTAATGAAAATTTAACATTAGGTGGTGGTTACACTGCCAATGATTCTGAATATGCTGCTGGTTCTTTGGGTTATGCAAATGATCCATCCTACACAGGTATGGCAGCTGCAATGAGAGACGTTAGTGGTACTCCTGTTAATGATGCCGCAGAATCATCTCTTACTTTCTATCTTGATCATGTTGTTCCTGCCTCATGGGGTGGTGAGAGATATACAAGATATAATTTGAGCTGGCGAGATGAGCGATCCAATGCTATTAATCCTGATCTAAAAATTAAAGCTTTATATCTAGCAAATATTATCGTTGGTTGGAGATCTGCTGATGAAGTTTGGGATGCAAGCTTTTTTGTAAAAAATATCACCGATGATGTTGATATAACAAATATTCAGGGCTACTACTCTGACTATTCTATTTTAGGTGGAGATGGACTGCCTTCCAAGTTCTATGCTGGTAATACCAACATGGGTAGACAGATCGGAGCTCAGATCGTATATAATTTCTAATTATTTATTAGTAAGAAATTTAAAACGGCAACTTAGGTTGCCGTTTTTTTTAAGAGCAAGCTAAATGAAAGTTTTTTTTATATTGTTCCTATTTCTTGTTTCGTGTTTCATTGATGCGAATGAGAAACAAACATATTTTGCTGAAGATCGAGAGCCCTGCAGTGTCTTTGTAGAAAATAAAATTCCATTATTTGGTGATTTACATGTTCATACTGCTTTATCGCTTGATGCTAATACCCAAGGCACCATATTGACACCTGAGGATGCATATTTATATGCACAAGGACAACCTTTATACCTTCAGCCATACAATCCCGATGGAACTAGTTCCAGAGTATCCAAGCTTAATAAGCCATTAGACTTTGCTGCAGTTACTGATCATGCAGAACTCTTGGGTGAGGTTAGGATGTGTACAGATTCAGACAGTCAATATTTTAATCATCTTACTTGTAGGTTTTATAGAGATTTTCCTAGGCTTTCATATTTCTACATAAATGCGAAAGCAAGTTTAGGTAAGGCTCTTGGAATGTGTGGTGATGACAGAGAATTATGTCTTGCTGAGGCTCAAGTTCCCTGGTTACAAACAATTGAAGCAGCTGAAAAGCATTACGATAGGTCAAAAGATTGCAAGTTTACCTCTTTCATTGGGTATGAGTGGACAGGGGCAGTTTATTCAGGAAGCAATCTGCATAGAAATATTATTTTTAATAATTCAAATGTTCCTTTTTCTCCAGTAAGTTTCCTGGATGCACCCTCAAGGCAAGAACTTTGGAGTAAGCTTGATCAAGGATGTTCGGGAGATTGTGATTATGTCGTCATTCCGCATAATTCTAATTTGAGCAATGGATTTATGTTTGAGGAGCCTAATCAGGATGAGTTGTTTATCCAAAATATAAAAGAACCTCTTATTGAAATATTTCAACATAAAGGAAGTTCAGAATGTGCTATCAATGAAGATGACCCTCTCTGTTCTTTTGAGCAATTGCCATATAAAGATTTCAGAGCGAAATTTAGCAATGATTTATCACAAGCTCCAAAATCCAGTTATGTTAGAGATGCTTTAAATAAAGGCTTGAAAATCAAAGAGAGCAAAAACATAAATCCTTTCAAGTATGGTTTCATTGGAAGTACAGATACTCATTTAGCTATTCCCGGTGCAACTGATGAGGAATTTTTTCAAGGTCATGGAGGTGCTGGAAAATCATTTAGAAATTCTATTCCACAAGGTTTGCCAGATGACATTGAGTTCAATCCAGGTGGACTAGCTGTGGTATGGGCTGAGGAAAATAGCAGAAGTTCAATCTTTAAAGCATTGCAAAGAAAAGAGGTTTATGGAACTTCAGGTCCTCGCTTTTTAGTAAGATTTTTTGCTGGAAATAACCTCAATAAAAGTTTATGTGATTCTCCAGACGCTATTTCGCAAGCTTATCAAGTTGGCGTTCCAATGGGAGGAACGCTCAATGCTACTAACCTGTCTAATTTAAGCATTTTTATAAGCGCAAAAGCAGATGCGAGTCTCGAAAATCAATATCTTGAGAAGATACAAATAGTCAAAGGAGTCCTTAAGGGCGATGAGATACATACAACAGTCATTGATGTTATTGATGATCAGCAAACAACATTAGATGAATCTTCATGTGAGATAATTGGAAAGGGTAAAAAATCAATATGTGCCATTTGGCATGATCCTAGTTTTGATAATCAAGAAAATGCTTACTATTACGCAAGAGTTGTAGCTAACAAGTCATGTAGATGGTCTCATCAATTATGTATAAGTAACCCTGATTATTGCGTAGATGATTCAGATTTTGAGACTCCAAAATTTATTCAGGAAAGAGCATGGACGTCTCCAATTTGGCTTGAAAATTTATAAGAATTTGACACTTGCTTCATAATTATGTTCCATATAGTTATGAATAAATTAGTACTTCAATTATTTTTAGTTTTAGCATTTATACCGATTGCTATACTAATAAGCTCTATTATTATTACCTTAGCCCCTTTGTATTGCTGGGGCTTAGCAATAAATGCTTATCGTTACGGTAATACAAAAGAACTATATTTTTGGTTAGCCATGGGCGTGGTTGCTTTTTTCTTAGCATTGTTTGTGCTTGGAGTTTTGTAGATGTTGAAACTATGCATTATTTTTTCAGCTTTGTGTTTATTCATTATTGGTTGCTATGTAATGTTTAAACCTGATTTAAGTGATCTTGGTTTTATTCCCGTGATCGCGACCAACCCTGAAACTGCATCAGAGTTTCGATCGTTATTTGCTGGGTCATTTCTTGCGTATGCTTATTTTTTAATACGATATGCGTATTCCTATCGTCCTATTTCAATCGCAATCTTTATTGCTTATATTATGATTTTTATTGCCTTTGGAAGGTTGGTAAGTTTCTATTATGAAGGGTTTAACTTCTTTGGCCTTAGTGTCTTTCTTGGAGAGATATTTTTAGCTATGGTTCTCGTTTTAGCTCATCGTAAAAGAAAAAATGAAATACCTTACTCCTAGCCTAGCATGATTAGTTAAAAATTCTTAACATTTCTTGATTCTGTAATATAATTCTTTCTCTTTCTGGGGATGTGGTGGAACTGGTAGACACGCTTGGCTTAGAACCAAGTGCCGAAAGGTGTGGGGGTTCGACTCCCTCCATCCCTACCAATATAATTAACTTATGAAAAAGTTTTTTCTTGGTTTTTTAATTTTAATTAGTTCATCCTCTTTTATTTTTATAATCTCCTACTTTAATCCTGGAGTTAGCTTACCCTTAGTTCCCTCTGCTAATGCTCAAATTGAAAACCAAGAGAACCTTTCATGGTTTTCTCGCGCAGCTCTTGATTTTTATTTCGACATAAACATTATTCGAAAAGCTGATGCGGGTTATGTGGCCATTTTTGCAAAGAATGGGAAAATCATTCATGCAACAGCTAAAGGCATGGCAGATATTGATAATCGTATTCCCATGCAAACCAGCACAAGATTTAGGATTGCCTCCATGACCAAGCCTATAACTGCAGTTGCAACATTAATTTTGATCGAGGAGGGCAAACTTAAACTTGATGACCCTATTGAGCAATATTTACCTCTTGCAAAAAAAATAAGAGTAGCTCTTCCTGATAATCAGATGCTAGATAATGAATTTATTACAGAACCTTTAAAAAGATCTATAACTATTTTTGATTTACTTACTTTTAGCTCTGGAGCTGGGTATAGCGACTCTGTAGACAACAAAGGTCAATCGAAACTTGCAAATCTGTGGGCTCAAAACGATGTTTATGAAGGGTTAGGTTCTCTTGAGGATAGAGTCAACAAAATAATGCAACTCCCTTTCTTTGAGCAACCTGGAGAGATTTGGCGCTATGGATGGTCAACAGATATTTTAGCAAGAATCATTGAGGTGGCATCTCAAAAATCATTTGATCAATTTATTGAAGAGAGAATCTTTAAGCCGTTAGAGATGACTCAAACTAATTTCTTAAGCCAAGAAAATAAAGATAATAAAATAGCTGAGGTTTATTCTCGAAATGGCGCCTTCAATTTAACACTTGTTGAAACTCCAAGAAGCAATCCATTAGATTGGACGCCTGGAAGTAGTGGCCTTGTCTCAAATGCTGAAGATTATATTAAATTTGCTTTAATGCTCTGGAACGGAGGCATTTATAACGGAAAAAGAATTCTGTCATCTGAATCAACTTCTTTAATGTCATATCCACACATACAGTCAGGAGTCCTATCGAACCAAGTTGATGGCATGGGCTTTGGTTTCGGCGTGGGTGTTGTGGTAAATGCAGAAAAAACTATTCTTACAGACAGAGATAAAGATTTTTTTTGGAGCGGCTTTTATGGTACCAACTTTTTTGTAAGCCCTGAAACAGGCTTAGTTGGGGTAATCATGTCGCAAAATCAACCACCACCAGCATCTCCATGGCCTGGTTCTTTTGGAGTATTTATAGCTCCAGCATTTGCTTTTTTAGGGCTATAGCCACTAAATATTTTCATTCAAAATAACACTACTATTTTTTTTAAATTCAAATATCATTAGATTATGAAAAATTATGATTTTATTATCTTAGGTGCAGGCTCAGCTGGTTGTGTTCTAGCTAATAGGCTCAGCAAAGATCCTAATACGTCAGTTTGCTTGATTGAAGCAGGCTCAAAAGATAGCGACCCAAGATTGCATGTACCAATCGGTTTTGCTTTTGGAATGACACAAAGTAAGTACAGCTGGTCTTTTGATACAGTTCCACAAAAAGAATTTGAAAAAGTGACAGTTACTGAACCTGAATCAGTTGTAGTAGATTCTGCCGGTGGCACTCATAAAATGCCGAGCGAGAGTCAAGAGCACAGAAAAGGTTTTCAACCCAGAGGAAAAACATTAGGAGGCTCAAGTTCAATCAATGCAATGTTATACGTGCGTGGCCATCGTTGGGATTATGATCATTGGTCAGAATTAGGGAATGAGGGATGGTCATATGATGAAATATTACCCTATTTTAAAAAAGCCGAGCATAATGAAATTCATGACAATGAATTTCACGGTCAAAATGGACCGCTAAATGTTTGCGATATACGTCATCAACCAGAATCTTGTAAATCTTTTGTTGAAGCCGGATCAAAGCTATTTAACTATAACGATGATTTTAATGGGGCTGAGCAAGAAGGTTTCGGGTTTTATCAAACTACTCAAATTAATGGTAAAAGATGCAGCGCAGCTAAAGCTTACCTCGTCCCAGTTCTAGAAAGAGAAAATCTGACAGTAATGACTGATACTCAAGTCAACAAAATCTTAATCGATGGTAATCATGCAAAAGGAGTTGAATGCATAGATAGTGATAATAATTCTTTTACGATAAATGCTTCCAAAGAAGTGATTCTCTCCTCAGGAGCATTTGGTTCTCCGCAAATACTTTTAAGATCAGGAGTTGGACCAGCCAATGAAATTAGCAGACATGGAATTGACCACCTTATAGACCTACCAGGCGTTGGAAAAAATCTTCAAGATCATATTGATTACATTACAGTTCATAAGTACAACTCCATGAAATTGATAGGCTTTAGCTTGAAAAATATATTTTTTAAATATCCTTATGAGGTTTTAAAATATCTTTTCACTAAAACTGGTCTCTTCACATCAACCATTGCAGAGGCTGGCGCTTTTGTTAAAACAAAAGATGAATTAGATATTCCAAATATTCAATTTCATTACGCTCCTGCAATGATTGTTGATCACGGCAGAACACTTCTTTGGGGAACAGGTATGAGCTGTCATTCTTGTTTATTAAGACCAAAATCAAGAGGCGAGGTAACTCTTGCATCCTCTGATCCCTTTGCTGATCCTCTAATTGATCCTAAATTCCTAAGTCACCCTGATGATATGAAAGATATGGTTGATGGATATAAGATTATGATGAAAGTCCTTGGCGCCGAGCCATTCAGTAAATACATATCTGAACATACCCAAAGACCAATTGATATCAATGATGATGCTGATATAGAACAAGCAATGCGCGAGGGTGCGGATACAGTTTACCATCCTGTAGGAACTTGTAAGATGGGAGACGATGCCATGTCCGTAGTTGATAGCAGGCTGAAAGTTCATTCTATGCGAGGTTTAAGAGTGGTAGATGCTTCAATCATGCCAACATTGGTTGGTGGTAATACAAATGCTCCTACCATCATGATTGGAGAAAAAGCTTCAGATATGATTCTTGAAGATTGGAATCTGCATTAGTATTTTATTCAAAGTATCTAGCAACAATGTCGATTTTTCTTAATCGTCTATAATGTCCTATGGATAATAAATATGAGATAGCCAAAGATTGGCTTCCAAGATATACAGGCA
>CABXUO010000030.1 GCA_902515455.1 uncultured SAR86 cluster bacterium | reverse complement strand
TATTGATAAAAGACAGATAGACTGTCAGCGAGTTCTCTTATAAAACCAAATTTTAATGAAGTTTTACTATCATCTTGTTCAACTAATGAGTATCCAAATGGATTCACGTTTTTAAATAATTGATCGACGCTAATGTTTAACTTATAAGTATCATGCCTTGCGCCTAAAACAATGGCAGTTTTATCGGAAATATCAATTCTATTATTGATAAAAAATGCCGTTCTTTCGGTTTCAGTGTCAGGAAAAGTTTTGTTTGGGTATAGCTCTCCACCAATGTTTGAGTTTACTGCATTGGTCATTAAATTAGTTTCGGTTCTGTATCTCGGACGACTGACATCAATGCTTTCTTGTTCAGCTCCATACACAATGTTGTGAACCGCACCAGATTCAGATTCAATTGATTTATAAAATTGAACTGCAAAACCATCTATGGATTGATCAAAAATATAATCTTTAAATTCACGAATAGGAGTTGGAGGAATATTTGGAACAAATTGAGGACCTCTTGCACCATTAACAAAATTTCCAACAATGCTCTTATCTATAGTTGTAACTTGTCTTTGATCAGTTTCTTGTGAATATATTGAAAAACTTCCATTATCAAACAATCCCGAATCAGCAGAAAAATCTAAAGACAATGAAATCCTGTCTCTACTAACATCATCGTCCCCCATTGAGGATGTTGTACTTACCATTTGCGGATAGCCTGAAGTTCCTAATGTTGAATTAAGATTCAAGTCACCTTCAGATTCTTGTGTATCGTATGTAAGGGTTAGCCCAAGATTATCATTAATTAAATATTTACCTTTTAGAAAGATGCTTGATTGCTCACCAGAAAATGGATTTGGTTTTTTAACAGCATCATCATGAAGTTCAGTTTCGCTTACGTCTCTTGCGGTAATCTGAACTAAACCTTCCATTTTTTCGCCAACATTTGCAGCTAAGTACGAAACTTTGCTATGTTCATTGTCACTGTCATATCCTGCACTGACAGATTGATAGACATCATTTTCACTGGCAAGATCGCTAGGATCTTTAGTAATATATAAAATTGCTCCTGCAAGACCATCGGATCCATACAGAGCCGAGCTCGGCCCTTTTAATATCTCAACTCTTTTGAGTAATTCGGTATCTACTAAGTCTCTTCCATAACCGTCGTATGTTTCTCCAAATCTAACACCATCGATGAGAAGATTTACTCTTTTTCCACCCATGCCTCTTATCGATACAGTGTTATTAAAAGTTCTACCTGAATAAACATCTCTGGTGACAGAAACACCCACGGTATTATCAAGCAAGTCTCTCAGATCACTAACCTGACGAGATTCAATCTCTTGAAGCGAGATAGAGCTTACAGAACCGATTACCTCAGATAACGCAACAGGATATTTTGCGGAAATAACTACAGTCTCTTCTATTGCCTCATCTTGAGCAAATAATGTACTCTCATAAAAAAATACAATTAATGAAAATAAAATAATGTTTTTTAAGTTAAAATTAGTCATATGTCCTCAACTGAGAATGATTCTCATTTATAATTGAGAATGATTATCATTTACTTTTGTAAAAAAATCAATAGAATCGCTTTATGAAAAACCTCTTAGTAATTTTTTTATGCTTTGTTATCACGTCAAACGCATGTGAAAAAGCAATTGATCCAACACGCATTACTTCTGCTGGAGGATCTATAACTGAAATTATTTATTTTTTAAACTTTCAAAAAAACCTTGTTGCTGTCGACGTAACATCTAACTACCCTTCTGAAGCAAAAGACCTTCCGTCTATTGGGTATGTTAGACAGCTCTCTGCTGAAGGCGTGCTTTCTCTGGATCCAACCATCATTATTGGTGAGGATGATATGGGACCGCCCTCTGTAATGGAGCAGATAAAAAGAACAAATGTGGAAATTAAAATTATTCCTGAGAATCATACAGTTGAAGGTATTCTAGAAAAAGTAAAATGTGTATCTAAGATCATAGGGGCTGATGCTGATGAATTAATTGATACATACTTAAATCCGAAAATTAAGAAATTAGAACATCAAACCGATTTAGAAGATAAGAAAAAAATTATTTATATCCTTGGCATGCAAAGTGGATCGCCTTTAATTGCTGGGAAAAATACATCTGGAAACGGATTAATCAATATTTCTGGTGGCGTAAACCCACTTGCCTCATTTGATGGTTGGAAGCCAGTTGGAACTGAATCAATCATTGAGGCAGCTCCTGATTTAATTATTATCTCAGAAAGAGGTTTGAGGGGTTTTGGAACCTTGGAAGACTTAAGAAATCATCCTGCTCTATACCTTACACCTGCAGCAAAGAATAACAAAATCATATCCATTGATGGCATGGCGTCTCTTGGTTTCGGTCCTAGAACTATTGACTCTGCAATTAAAATCTCAGAAATATTTAATGGAATCAATTAGAAAACTATCTTTTCAAACGTCTCAATTTTTTAGTTTTGTAAGTAAAAATCAAATTTTTTTAATGTCATTGTTATTTATGTCGATGATATCTTTTTCTCTTTTAGCAATCACATTTGGTAGTTATGGTTTGTCAATTGTAGATTTCTTACTGGGTAAAACATCTGAAATACAAAATACTGTTTTAACTGAAATAAGACTTCCAAGAGTAATTCTTTCAGGGTTAGCTGGTGCAAGTCTTGGTATTTCTGGAGCCGCTCTTCAGGGTCTATTTAGAAATCCTTTGGCCGATCCGGGTTTAATCGGCGTGTCGGCAGGAGCCGCACTTGGTGCTACTTTGATGATAGTCCTAGGCGGAGATATATTTTCTCAATATTCTTTAGGTGTTTTTTTTATTCCGTTAGCAGCTATAGCAGGTTCATCACTGGTGATTTTGATGTTGTATTTTATGACTAAAGGATTCGGCTATGAAGGAGTGACTTATATGCTGCTGGTTGGAATTGCTATAAATGCAATTGCTGGAGTGGGGATTGGGATACTTACATACATCAGCTCTGATTCTGAATTAAGAAGTCTTACATTTTGGACAATGGGAAGTTTTGGAGGGGTTACCTGGCCATTATTAATACCGGTAATATTAATTATTGCTTTGGCAATTATAATAATGATCCCCTGCTCAAGGCAGTTAGATCTTCTTCAATTGGGTGAACCAGAGGCTTTCAGATTAGGCGTAGACGTTCAAAAATTAAAATATACTATCATCTTAACTTGTGCAGCATCGGTTGGGGCTAGCGTTGCTCTGTCCGGAATGATTGGTTTTGTAGGATTGATCGTCCCTCATCTTACTAGATTGTTGGGCGGCGTAAATCATAATTATGTACTTCCAGGGTCAGCATTAATGGGAGCAGCCCTGATGATAATAGCCGATTTAATAGCTAGGGTAATAATCCAGCCGGCTGAATTACCCATTGGTCTTATTACCAGCGCGATAGGATCGCCCTTTTTTCTTTGGTTAATTTTTAAAATTAAAAAACTATGACAATCTCTGCGAAATCAATTTCACTTGAGCTTGGTGGCAAGAAAATTCTTAATAATATTTCTATGGATGTTCGTCCTGGGGAGATATTATCAATTATTGGTCCGAATGGAGCTGGTAAAACTTCCCTTTTGAATGTGTTATCAGGAAATATTAAATCTCATAATGGGAATGTGAGCTATAACAACACACCCTTAGAAAGCATTTCTATTCAAGAGAGAGCTTACATAAGATCTGTAATGTCTCAATTCCAATCAATTGCTTTTGATTATTCAGTAGAAGATATTCTCCAAATGGGATGGCTAGATCACAGCCATAAAGATATCAAAGAAGATTTAAGTGCGTTTCAAAATCAAGTGATCAAAGAATGTGATATGGAAAATCTTATTCATCAAAAATTCAATACGCTTTCTGGAGGTGAACAACGCAGAGTGCACTTTGCAAGAACACTTCTTCAACTTTGGCAACCCGCCAACACAAAAGATCAAAACTATCTGTTACTAGATGAACCATTTTCTAATCTTGATTTAGTGCATAAAGTTAAAATGATGGAGTCAATTAAGGCAAAAGCTTCATCTGGAACGGGAATTTTAATGATATTACATGACTTAAATCTTGCCTATGCATTCTCTGACAAAATTCTGCTGCTAAAAAATGGAAGAGTTATTGAGCAAGGAGAAACAAAAAAAATGTTATCTGCTAAGTTATTAGCCAGAGCATATGAAACCTTTATTAGCATTGATGAAAACCCTATTAATATTAGGTATTACTAAATTATGAATACAAAACTAAAAGCTTACGAATTAAGTGCGGCATATTTATTAAGGACTACAACATCTGGAATTTTGTCGACCATATCAAAGGCCTACAAAGGATATCCATTCGGAAGTTACGTCACATATATCACTGGGCCAGACAGATCGATATACATTTATGCAAGCACCTTGGCTCAACATACAAAAAATTTATTCAAAGATTCAAAAGCATGCTTAACTCTCTCAAGAGAAAAAATAAATGACGATAAGCAAAATTCGCAAAGATTAACTTTAATGGGAGATTTAGAGCCAGTAAACGAAGCCCATAAAGAATACATTAAAAACAGATTCCATACCTTTCTTCCTGAAAGTAAAAAATATTCCAAAATGCATGATTTTGATTTTTATAAACTCTCGCTCCTTAAAATTAGATGGATTGGCGGCTTTGGCGAAATAGCCTGGTTAAAAAATAAACATTGGAAAGCTGCAAGTCCTAAATGGCTGTCCAATGAGAAGCATATGATTGATCATATGAACGAAGATCATGCTAATGTCATCTACTCTTCACTCAAAGCTCAACATGGAAAAACAGATAAAAAAGCTAAAATGGTTGCACTATGTATTGATGGCTATTTTATTGAATCTAATGATGAAATCTTTTTTATAAGATTTGATGAAATTTGTTTAAATGCTAAAAGTTATAGAGATATGTTAATTCATCAAGCCAAGCAGTATAGAAAATTTGAAGAAAAGTAATAAGTAAAAATGACTAGGTTTACAAGATATTTTATAGCCCTTCTTATCCTTCCACTTTCATCTCAGGAGATGGTAATTGGAGAAGAGTTAATGGCTCCCGGCATTAAAATTGTCTTTGAAGGAGCTCCCAAAGACACGATTTTTCCACTTGGCAGTCATTTGAAAGAAAATGAAACCGATATTCATATAGAAATGCTCGCAAACTGGTCTGCTAATAATTCTTTCAATTTTCCAGAGGGCGGTTTTGTTGCATATTTAGATGTACAGGTATTGATAAAAAATCAAAATGGTAAGTCAACGAAGATCAAGTTATCGCCTCACATTAATTTAATAGATAGCTTGCATTATGCAAAAAATATTAAGCTACCCGGAAGTATAAAAGATACTTATGATGTGTCTTTTATCATAGATGCTGACCAGATGGCCGATCTTGGAATTCACAATGACTGGCATAAAAAAGTCGGCCCCTTTGTAACCAAACACACGTTTAGTTACAGAAATCTTTCATTTGAATCAGTGGCAAAAGCTCAAAGGCTTTAAGGAAACTTTTAACCCACAAAATAATAAGGATTAGTTTCTATTTTCTCTTCGCCAAACTTCTGGCTCAAGAAATGTTCCACTCCACATGCCAGCCTTAACTTTTTTTGCATAATTTTGTTGCTGTTCATATCTATCTGAATATCTCAAATAGGCAACTGCCATTCCTGACTTAACCATCTCAGCTTGCAGATCCATATCACCCACATAGCATATTCCCAAGGTTCTACCATACCTATCTTGCCCTTCATCGGAACACCGAACTGTCTGATTGCTGATAAGCTGCTTTAGTTTTTTTGTGGCCGCCTTCCCACATTCCCACTCCTTTCCATTTTCATCTAAACAAGTTTGAGTTTTACCAAAGAAATAACTCTCTGGAGCATCACTTCCAGTGAATCTAATTCTTATATCATTGATAACGATAGTATCTCCATCAGTTACATTTGCCTTGCCAACGATCTCTGCATAAGAGTTAACTGCAAAGATAGCGAGTAATAACATTAAATAATTTTGCATTTTAAAAAATTTACCTTATAAATTAAAAATAGATATTAGCATTAAGGCTTTCAAGTTATAATTTTTATTATGAAAAAATGGGACTATAAATTTATTAAAGTAACTCTGCCTATTGCATCTGGATTATCCATTCAATCAGATGGAACAACTCAATCTGAACAAATGATTAAGGAATTTGGAGAAGATGGATGGGAGCTTGTTAGCGTTACAATATTGTCTGAGCTTCATTATGAGCTAGAAAGATTTGAAGAGAGTGGAAAATCAAGAACATATGAGGCAGAAATGATTTTCAAGAGGCCGCTTACCTAATTTAATATTTTAAAATAACATGAGTACATTTATGAGTACAAAAATGGGTACAAAATTTACTACTTTAACCTGTAGGTATCAATTTTTATGAGTCTCACCACCTATGTCTTGGGAAATATAGCTTTGATAGTTATGCTCTATTTGGTTTTAAAAAATAAGACAAAGTAGTCTATAAATCTATTCAAATTATGGATGAAAATAGAACCTTAAATATTTCCAGTCTATTAGATCAAATCAATTTTTTGATATTGTTTATTGGGTATACAGTTATCGCATATGGAATTGGTTGCATCTTAAATAAAGCGATTAAAACGCCACCATTAATCAATAAATATTTGTTTAGATGGATTATTGGATTGATACCAATAGTTTTATTACATTTTTTAATTGACTAAAACAGCTAAGCCCTATTTCAACTCAGTGCATTCATAATTAGAAATAACATTTGACCCTCTAATCTCAAGTGTTTTATTTATTTTATTGAAAGTTACCAATGATTCATTCTCATAATTATTTTTGAACTTGCTGAAGATTGTAATTTGATTCATAAAAAAATCTTTATTATTACTTAAATCCATATCTGTAACCTCAAAAAATCTTTCATAGTCATTATATTTAACTATGATGCCATCACAGTTAAATTGCTTATCTAAATTTTTAGAGCTACACCCATTGATCAAGATAAATATGATAATCGGAGTAATAAGTTTAAAATATTTCAATATTGTCTATTTTCTAAAATTAAAATTTTATATAGTTTAAAGGATTACATCTAGTGCATTTTTTATATAACTTAGCTGGCAAAAGTTATGATTTGGGATAAACCTAATTTCTGGATAGCGCTTGGCGTAATTGTCTTTATTGCCTACTATATAAGATTCTACTCTTGAATTTATAATTTATATTTTCGATTTAAACTTAATTTTTAAGGAAATTAAAAATGAAAAATTTCAATGAAAAAGTGGCTGTTATTACTGGAGCTGGATCTGGAATCGGAAGGTATTTGTCTATCCTTCTAGCAGCAGACGGGGCTGATGTCTGTGTTTGTGATATCAATGAAAAGACATTAGCTGAAACTGTTGATATGTTAAGGAAATATAATGTGTCGGTTTCCTCTCATATTTTAGATGTCTCTAACAAAGAATCTGTAAAGGCTCTTCCAGGGAAAGTAATAGAGGATCATGGAAAGGTAGACTTAGTTTTTAATAATGCAGGTGTAGGCAGTGGCTCGTATTTTCAAGATATGGAAGAAGAAAATTGGGACTGGGTAATGGGTATCAATTTTGAGGGAGTGGTAAATAGCACTAGAGCTTTTATACCTCACATGATTAATGGCGTTGAAGCTGCTATTGTGAATACATCTTCAATATTTGGCATGGTTACTGTGCCCGGTCAGACTGTTTACCATGCAAGTAAGTTTGCCGTAAGGGGATTTACAGAAAGCCTTACGCTTGAGATGAGACAAACTAACCCTAATTTACAAATTCACTGCGTGCATCCAGGACACATTGGAACAAATATTGCTTCTGATGCAAGAATGACTGATGAGGATTTTAAAAAGTCTCAAGCAATTAATGCGCAATCATCCATGTTAAGTAAAAATCCTCCTAAATCACAAAAAGAAATGGGTGAGCTTTTTAAAAACAACGGCATGCACCCCAGTAAAGCGGCAAAAATAATTCTAGATGGAGTAAAGAAAAATAAAAGTAAAATTTTTGTTGGACTTGATGCAAAGCTATTGGATCTTTCTCAGAGGTTATTTCCTAGGCATTATCATAAGACATGGATATTTTTCATCCCCCTACTAATGCTCTTTAGAAATAAAAAACCATTAAAGTCGATCGATTGATTTTTAATATTTTGATGAGTCTTAGCTGCATACAAAATACCCTCTTCGCCCTCTTAATATTTTGTATTGTAACAATTAATCAAGCTCATGCAGGTGAATTCAAAGTTGGGTTTGCAGAAATCTCAATCACACCAGATCTGATTGATGAGTGGGAAGACGTAAATAACGATGCTCAATTCGATTCGGATATTGATTTATGGACTGACGTCAATGGTAATGGACAATTCGATGCTATTTGGATGGCAGGTTTTCAAAATAAACGCCCTGCTCAAGGTATTAAAGACGATCTGATGGCAGTAGCCACAGTTATTGATGATGGAGAAAGTCGAATTGGAATCATAAGTGCTGACATCATTGGATTGATGCGCAAATTTGTTCTCAACGTCCGAGAGGATGTTCCTGGTGAATGGGGTATAGATTATCTCATGATCCACGCAACGCATAATCATGAAGGTCCGGATACTCAAGGTCTTTGGGGACCAGGTTTTTTTAAAAGTGGCGTTGATGATGAGTATATGGAGCAACTCAAACAAAATTTTTTAACTGCTTTAAATTTAGCCATAGACAACTTGGAGCCAGCTAAAATGAGTCTGGCATTAATACCAACTAACCCTCTCACCCCTATCAAAGATAAACGCAAACCCATTGTAATTGATGATGACATTCGGGCAGTATTATTTAACCGTCCTGATGGCTCAATCATAGGCTCTTTAATAAATTTTGGAATTCACGTTGAACTTGCTTGGGATAAAAATCTAGAATTAACCTCTGATGTTGCAGGCTATTTAAGACGAGGTATCAGCGATGGTATTTACTACGATAATCAACTCATTAAACCTGGGCTTGGTGGAACCACATTATGGCTCACAGGAAATATTGGAGGCTTAATGACATCAGGCCCAACCGATCCAATCTATGACCCTTTTATAAAATTAACATACATGCAACCAAGTCATGAAAAAGCTCAAGCTTATGGCTATTCCCTAGCCAATAGTGTAATAGATGCTTTTCATGCAGGTGAATTTTATCCGTCTCCTGAGCCAAAATTAAATGTTAGTGCATTGGAAGTAGAATTAGGCATAGAAAATTTTATGCTCTCATTAGCCACTTTGCTGGGTATTATCGATAGTGATCCAAAATTAAATTTTAGGCCACCATTCATTCGATATCTCAGTGAAGTAGCATTTATAGAATTAGGAGATGCAACC
>CABXUO010000029.1 GCA_902515455.1 uncultured SAR86 cluster bacterium | reverse complement strand
CCCGTTAAAGTGTAAGTGATGCTGCCACCCTCAGGATCAGTAACTGATGCATTGGCAATGGTTGTCCCAACTGCAACATCCTCTGCAAAAGAGCTTGCAGCCATTGCAATAGAGGTAGTAGGAGCCTCATTAACATCTGTAATTGTTATTGAAATAACCTCAGAAACTTGATGCACCCCATCGGTGACTGTCAACGTTACACTGTAACTTGACGCTGTTTCGTAATCAAAATTTGAATTGAGGGTGATATTGCCGGCAGCATCAATAGAGAAAAGCTCGCTACCAGTTCCAGATAACGAATAAGTTAAATTTTCAGCCTCAGGATCGATTGCACTGAAGGTGGCTATTTGAGCACCAGTGGTAATATCCTCAGCAAATGAAGCTGCAGAAGTTGCCGCTGATAATGCAGGCGCTTCATTAACGTCACTCACTGAAATGAGTATCTCAGAGGTGGTGATATTCTCACCATCACTGGCTGAAATAGTAATGTTAAAACTTGTATTAGTTTCGTAATCTAAATTACCAGCTAAGGTAATGTTACCTTCTGCATCAATACTAAATAAGTCGCTGCCGTCGCCAGAAAGGGAAAATGTAATATCAGATGATTCTGGATCAGTTGCATCTATGGATGCAATTGCAAAGCCTGATGCAATATCCTCAGCGAATGAGTCTGCATTCATAGCACTTGAAACAACAGGCGCTTCATTTATATCGAGAATAGAAATCAAAATTTCTTGCGTTGAGACATTAGTACCATCACTAACTGAGAGAGTTAATGAGTATTCGGTAATGCTCTCATAGTCCAAAGGATTTTTAATGGAAATATTTCCATTTGTATCGACTTCAAAATCATCACTGCCCTGGCCTGAGAGTGAATAGGTAATTTCACCTCCCTCGGGATCAATAGCGGATGTTTCGGCAATGACCGAGCCTACATCAAGATTTTCTGCAAATGAATCAGCGGTCAGTGAGGATGATAAGTCAACGGGCTCATCCTCATCAATAACATTAATATCAAATGAAATTTCGGAAATATCGCCATTTTCTGATTCAATGGTGACAATAAAATTAAGATTGGTTTGAGTCTCATAATCTAATGCCTCTGTAAGCACGATAGAAAAACTCTCGTCATCAAACTGCACAAAATCTGCATCATCACCAGAAATTGAAACCGTGAAAGATAAATCACCAGGGTTAATAAAGGTTAAAGGTGCTAACACTTCATTAATTATGTTCTCATCAATTGATTCTTTAGAATCGGCACTGTCTACTTGAAATATAGGAGCAACTTCTGCTGTTGCTTCTTGAGTACTTTCTGTTGCTGCCTCACCGACATCCTCAGTGGGATCTTCATTCATGTCATCTGCTTCAACGGTTTCTGCCTCTACCTCAGCCTCATATGCATCTGCTGTACCAAGATCTTCTGGCTCCGCATCCGAGGATGCCTCAGAAACTCCTGAGGAATCGAGCATGCTCTCATCTACATCTATGTCACTGGAATCTCCTGCTTCATCAACATCATTAGCTGTTTCCTCCGCAGAAGTATCGCCAGAATCACTCAAATCATTTGCATTATCTGTTGTTTCTTCTTCAGGTGCATTGTTTTCAATGGGTTCAGCATTATCCTCACTTTCATCATTAGTATCTTCGTTTTGAGACTCTTCAGCCTCAGATGAAGAAGAATCATCCTCTGCTTGCTCATTTTCGGATTCATCTGCTTCGCTCGAAGAAGAATCCTCTGGCTCCTCATCTGCTGCTTCTAAGCCCTCTTGCATTTCATCCAAGCTTTCCTCGGTAACTTCTACAGGTTCACTCGGTTCAGAATCCTCATCTTCTACAGTAACTGAAAAGCCTGGTTCAGTGACAGTGGTTTGGTAATCGGCTGAACATTGATCACCAAAAGAATCTAAGTCAACGCAGTTAGGTGTCACAGTCATTTCTTCACCATACAAAAAAGTTGCTGTGGTTTGCGGACCTTCAGTTTTCACAATACCAATGCCGCCTCTTATTCCTACAGTGGCTGAATTAGTTCGAATCAATGCAGGTTGTTTTTTGGTAACCTTACCGCCAACTATTCGCAGCAGACCCCTTGCTGTAACCTCTAGCGATCCCTCGGCAGTCTCTGGATTGTAAATAAATCTGTCCAAGACAACGCTTGAATTAGGTCCGACCGAAAATGCTGTACCATCCAATAACAACATTTGAGCACGTCCAATTTCATCAGTTTCGATAGTATGGTTTTGAATAATTTCATAGCCAGCATCAATAAGCTTACGTTCTTGTTCAAGTGTGAGATCTGTAGTATTTTTGTTAACCGCAGATGCTACGCCTATTTGTTCTTGAGAAAAAGCAGACTGAATACTCAAAAGCAAAAGTGATAAAGTAATTTTATTTACAATCTTCATAACTATTTGAAACATTGATAATTTACTTGTGCAGTAAAATTATTAGATCGTCTTTTATAAATGTTGATGGTACTTTTACTATCTGAAAAAACCATGCCAAGATTTAATGACCAACAACTACCATAGGGTTTAAGTAAATTGAACCTCAACGCTTGTAACTGATCATTTCGATTGCCAAATAAAGGATAATCGTCATCATGAGCCTTATCCTGAAAAGAGTATTTTGAGGAAAACTGCCAGTTGTTACCTAGGGGTTGAGCATAACTAAATTCAATCCCATAATTTTCAAAATATTCATATTTAGCATTTGCTCTATAGTTTTCTATGGACAATTTATACCCAAGCAGAGCTTGTGAGCCCTCTCTCACAAAACTTTGGCCAAAACTAATGCCAGTTAAATGGCCATTTTTCTGAGAACTGGTATCAAAAGATTTAGCATCTTTGTAATAACTAAAAAGCATCGATGATCCATTGTCTAATTGGCCGCTGTAGTCAAATGCAGTTCTGATACTTTGCAAAATTTCTGCTCTATTCAGCACTACTCTGAGGAAATTAACGTTAGGTGCAAAAACTGGATCCTCAAGATTAAAAAAAGAAAAATAACTCTCATCAAGATTAAAATTTCTTCTGGCTGAAAATATATTAGTTTGAATATCAAATTGAGAGAATGTATCAAATCGATCTGCGCCATATGCAAAAAAATACTGGGCATTATCACCTCTTGGATGCTTAAGGTCATGATCGATATTTAATGAATAATTCATAAGCCGTGACCTATCACTTTGTCGTTTTGAACTAGAATCTACGTCTAAAAGGAAATCTCCAATTTCAATAAAATCTGCATTAATGCCTGAGTTACCATTGGTGGTTCTTTTAAATCCTATGCTGATATTTTGCTGCCATTGAATGGGGTTCTCTGCATCCTCTATGGCTGCGAGGAATTGGTCTACTTTGTCAAGAACTTCAGGCGGTGGATCGTACTCTTTTACACTTTTAAGATAGTTATTTGCCAAAGCAAATGCACCTAAGCGAAAATAAAGAACGCCTAGCTCTAATCTTATCCTTGGCAGAGCAGAATCGTAGATCAGCATTTGCTCAAAAACTCCAATAGCCCCTTCTAAATCTCCAACTATTATTGATAGATTGGCATACTCAAATAATAACGATAAATTGGTTGGATCTTTGAATAGTTGCTTGAAAACCTCTTCTTTCTTTTGTTCAATGGCTTGAAGCGCTTGAGGATCTGAGATTGTTGGTGCAACATTTTGAGCTAACAAATTTGGGCAAGCAAAAAAGCAAATTGCAAAAATGCACATAATTGAATTACGGTTCATGCCTAAGATTTGCCTTATAGTTATAGTAAATTCAGCGATATTATAGTAATAAAATGACAAAATATCATTATTTATTTTTGCCTTGTAGATACTAAAATCTGAGAGGTTATAATTGCAAAATGAAAAAATCAGAGCAAACCAAAATTGAGTTGATGAATGCGCTTATACGGTTAAAGGATAATGGAAAAAAAATATCTGTTACAAGCATATCAAAAGAGGCGGGTTCAGCTTATGGAACTTTCTATAGATATTTTAATAATCTCGATGAAATTCATGAAGCAGCGATCATTCAATTCGTCTTAGATAGAGCCGAAAAGCTTGATGCAGAGCTAAAAAAAGAAAAATCGAATCTTTTTAAACTTTATTATGGTTGGTTCGTTGCTATAGATTTATATCAAGATGAATATACTGCTAATTGGCTTATTGAGCATCCCGCAAGTATTAATGAGGCATGGATTCTAACTCGTCCAATGACTTCAACCTGGCTGCAAAATGCCATCGATCAAAAAGAAGAACCAAATTTAAATGAAAATAATCTTCTTCATTTTAAAATGGCTTCTCTATATATTCATTGGACCTATCAAAATGCTCTTCGAGAATTGCTTAGAGGCCGAAAATCAATCGAAGTCTACACAGACTTAATGACTTCAGTAAATCTCTTAGACTTACCAAGAAAAACTCATCAAAAATATCTGCAAAAAGTAGCAGATTATGCTGAAAACTAAAATAACCAGCATGAAAATAAGCATCAAAAAATATACCCGCTATGGTTTATTTGGTTTTGCTGTATTAATTAGCTTTTTGCCCTTAATCAATCCTTTTCAAATTTTTACGAACTTGCAAAATTATTCTTTTGACACTTTTCAAAAAATCTTACCAAGAAACGTTTATGCTGAAGATCCTGTCGTAATAATTGATATAGATGATAAATCTCTTGCTCAAGTTGGTCAGTGGCCCTGGTCACGAAGTACGCTGGCTCAATTAACCAATCAATCTTATTTAGCTGCAGCTTTAGGTTTTGATGTGGTCTTTGCTGAGCCTGACAGAACAAATCCACAGAACCTAATATCAGCATACCCAGAAAATGAGATTTTAAAAAAGGAATTAAGCGCCCTTCCAAATAATGATCAGTTATTTGCGGATGCTATAGCTAATCATGGCACAGTTGTGCTGGGTCAAGCCTTAAGTAATCAGACTCAATCACAAAATATCAGCAATAAATTCGGATTGGTAACACAAGGCGATGATCCAAAACAATTTATTAAAAACTATCTTGGAGCTCAAAACAATATCAAGTCATTAGAACAAGTTGCTCAAGGTATTGGGTCAATGAGTATAGGTAACAATGATGCGATAGTGCGTCAATTACCAACTTTTGAAAGAATTGGCGATCAATTAGTTCCAAGTCTTGCATTAGAAGTTACAAGAGTGGCTGTTGGGGCATCGACTTATCAAATAAAATCTTCAAATGCCTCAAGCGAAGAAGCCTTTGGATCTCAAACTGGTATTAATCATGTCAAATTAGGGCCACTTACCATTCCAACTACTCCAGGAGGAAATGCATGGATTTATTTTGCTCCTTCACGTGATATCCAAACTGTTTCAGCTGCTGATGTCTTATCAGGAGTTATTAAACCAGAATTTTTTGAGGGTAAAGTAGCGTTGGTTGGAACTTCGGCCTCTGGTTTACTCGACCTTCGATCGACTCCCACTGAAAAAAATATTCCTGGGGTGACTGTGATTGCTCAGTTTATTCAACAAATCTTTGCCAATGAATTTCTGCAAAGACCAGATTGGTTATTTGGAGCTGAATTTATTACTGGGATGATTTTAGCCTTACTCATCACCCTGACAATCCAAGCTTTGGGGCCTATTGGTGGACTTAGCGTTTTTGTTGTCGGATCTGGGAGTATTATTGGTACAAGCTATTATTTCTTTAAAACTAAATTATTTCTGGTTGATCCAATTTCACCCCTCATTATTTCATTGATTGTATATGTAGCTGTCACTTTCTTTAATTTCTTATTCACTGAACTTGAGCGAAGTCGAGTCAGGGGCGCATTTGCGCAATATTTGTCTCCAGAGATGGTTAACCGTTTGGCTGAATCTAGCGAGGCCTTAGTGCTGGGCGGAGAGAGAAAAGAGATGACTTTTTTATTTTCCGATATCAGGGGTTTCACTAAGATTTCAGAACAATATAAAGATGATCCAGAGGCACTCACGCAGCTTATCAACCGATTGCTAACTGATCTATCGAATTCAATTTTAGATCATGGTGGCACCATAGATAAATATATGGGCGATTGCATCATGGCTTTTTGGAATGCGCCTACTGATCAAACTGACCACCGCGAATTAGCCATTAAGTCAGCACATGCAATGAACAAAGCTTTATCTGCATTAAATCAAGAGATGCAGGATGGTCTTAACTTCAAATTGGAAATTGGCATTGGCATTAATTCTGGAGAATGCATCGTAGGCAACATGGGATCTGATAAGCGCTTTGACTATACGGTGCTTGGCGATGCTGTAAATCTTGCTTCTAGACTGGAAAGTCAGTCATCTAACTACGGACTGAATATGATTATTGGAGAAAATACTTTTATAAATGATTCTAATTTTCAAATTGTGGAAATAGATAAAATCGCAGTTAAAGGCAAGACTGCTGCAGAAACAATTTTTACTTGTTTTGAGTCAAATACAAAATTAACTGACGATCATTTGGCAAAACATATTGAATTCTTAACTAAATATCGCGCCCAAGATTGGGAGCAAGCAAAATCTTTAATCAATGAATTAACCTCCTCTTCTGATGAGCTTGCACTATACTACGATCATATGAAATTAAGGATAGAAGAATTTTCAACTAATCCACCGCCTGCAGATTGGGAGGGAGTCTATGTTGCACAAAATAAATAGGCTTCAATTTATCTTTTTTGCTTTTTTTAGTGCCTTGTCTGCAAATTCTCTGGCGCAAGCAATAGTAAATATCGAAGATTTAAGAAGAGAGGGAGAAGTTGGGTTTTTTACTAATATTTCTGCCAGTCTTGATGCTGCTAGAGGTAATAGAGATAGAGATTATTACTCTCTTCAAATTAGATTTGATAATAATTCTGAAAATGCTGAGTCTTTTCTTATTCTGCAACAAAGCGAAAGGAAATCTAATAATAAAACTATAGATGAATCAACCTTTATGCATGGAAGGTATATTTTATTAGGAGAGGAAGGAATACATTGGGAAATTTTTACTCAATACAGTGAAAATCCATTTAGAAACTATAAAAAAAGATCTGTTTTCGGAGCTGGTGCAAGATATGAACTAACCAATACAATGCGATTAGGAGCTGGCTTTTTAGGTGAGGATGAAACAGATCTGTCTGGTAAATCCAAGACAACTGATCGATTTGGCTTTTATTTACATAATGACTTTGAAATAGCAGAAAACATTTCATTTAATCCAACATTTTATTTCCAACCAAGCATTGATGATTTTGAGAATGACTACAAAGCAAGTATGATTCTAGCCATAGATTTTAAGGTTAATGAAAATTTCAAGATAATGTTGCAGTACTCATCTTTTCACGACTCTGATCCACCGATGTTGGCAGAGAAAACAGATGAATCTGTTTCTACGATGTTTTCATATAATTTGAGCGAATTATGGAAGGATTAACAGAAATTATTATGAATGTTTGGGAAGAAGGCTTCCTAGGTATTGGTATCACAGAAATTATTGTTTCTTTAATAATATTTATAGCTGGTGCGATTGGAAGAGCTTTTTTTGTTGGAAGAGTATTAAAGTGGCTAGAGACACTAACTGCTAATACTGACTCAGAGATTGATGATGTCCTCTTAGAGTCTTTAAAAAAACCTTTAGGTTACATACCTATAACAGTTGCTTTATATTTCATTACTGTTTATCTACCTTTATCAGGTGTAGCTGATACCTTTGCAACTAATCTTGTGAAAGCAATGATAGCGTTTACAATTTTCAGCGCATTGGCTAACAGTATTGCTCCAATTTTTCAAATCTTTACCTCCAGTTCAGTTCTAACTAGATCCATGACCATGTGGCTTGAGAGAGCCGCAAGAATAATTATTTGGATCATTGGTCTTGGTATTATCTTGGATATTTTTGGTATACAAATTGGTCCCCTAGTTGCAGGTCTTGGATTGTTTTCAGTGGCAGTAGCTCTTGGTGCACAAGATTTATTTAAAAACTTAATCTCGGGTCTTTTGATTATAGGTGAAAATAGATTCCAGCCAGGCGATAGAATTGAAGTTCCAGGCTCATTGCATGGCATAGTTGAAGATATAGGTTTTCGTTCTACCTTGGTTAGAATGTTCGATACGGCTCCCATGCTTGTGCCAAATAAAGACCTTTCCGATGTAAAGGTAATTAATCATGGCAACATGGAGTTCAGAAGAATTAGCTGGACGATAAATTTAATATATTCAACAACTCAAGAACAACTCGCAAAAATTTGTGAGGAGATTTCAGCATTTATAAATACTTCGGATGAATTTACTATCAATCCAGGCCAAGAATCATTTGCCAGAACTGATGAGCTTGCTTCTAGCTCAATTGATCTTAGAGTTTTATGCTACACAGATCCTGTTGGACTAACTGATTTTTCTAAAATTAAGCAAAATCTAATTTTTGAAATAATTAAAATAGTTCGAAGTAATGGTTCTGAATTTGCATACCCATCGACTTCTGTATATGTTGAAAATACTGATCCTATTGATGTATCTAATTACTCTTCCGATGGCTTAAAGTCTGAAGACATTTCTCATACTGCCGCCCCTGATAGTGGTGATGATTAATTAGAAGTTCTTGAAGAGGCGCTTAATTCTAATTCTTTAAAAAGTCCTGGATGTTCTTTTGATAGCTCCTCTAGATCTGCTTTAGTCAACTCAAGTAATTTGGTGTCGTCTGCAGCGGAGATGGTTGCGTTTCGAGGCGCATTGCCTAATAAGCCCATTTCCCCAAAAAAATCTCCAGAAACTAGGTAAACTGGATTATCAATCTCAACTTTGACCTTGCCATATTCAATAATAAACATAGAGTCAGCCTCATCGCCTTTTGAAAATATTGTTTCATGCTCAGCTAAAAGAACTACCTGCAATTTTTCATTAATTTTACCCACAGCTCCAATTGGAAGCTGTTGAAATAATGGAACAGAAGCAATAGCTTCAAAGCTAACTAAAAAATTCTTCTTTTGTATCTCTTCATAATATGCAGAAGCTAAGATTGCTGCTGGCAATGCAAACATGCCAATTCCTACAAGCATGGTAAAACTTGCAAGTAATTTTCCTAAATCTGTCATGGGTACCACATCTCCATAACCCACAGTAGTAAGTGTTGCTATGCCCCACCACATAGTTGAAGGAATGCTCCCGAAAACTTCAGGCTGAACGGAGGATTCAAGAAAGTAGATAAATGTTGAAACGATCAATAATATTGAAATCACCATTATCTGTGAGCCAAGCAAAGCATTTCTTTGTTTGATGATTGTTTTGATAAGTGTATTTGTCGGTAATAAAAATCTGGATTGACTAAAAATATCAAACAATCTGAACAATCTTAAAATTCTTAAATCATAAATTGAGAAAAATACTTGGTTTAAAAGCACAAGAGCATCAATTGAAAGCAAAAATGAAATTTTTTTCTCTGTACCTATGCGCAATATAAATTCTGCAGCAAAAATAAATATTGAAATCCAGTAAAGTATTTTGATGGTTGGAATACTTAAAGCTAGATAGCCTGTGCTTGATAAAATTTGATGAAAAATATTTAAAGCTATAACTAATCCAAAAAAATTATTTGTAATGTCTAGTAACTTTTTCATTTGATCATTATAACTGGTGTATCAGATATAAAAAATTCTTATCTAGAAACGTAAATAATAATTACATCCTGTATTTTTTTGTTAGGATGTCCTTTGGTGATTGAGATAAAAGGTATATAAATTTAAACATGACTGATCAAACTATTCTTACAGTAACAATAGCTGTTTTGATAGGTCTTCTTATTTGGGGAAAGTGGCGATATGACGCAGTAACACTGGTATGTCTTGCTGCATTGGTGTTATTTGGAGTTGTGCCAGCAGAAAATGCTTTCTTAGGTTTTGGACATCCAGCAGTCATAACAGTTGCACTGGTTTTATTAATAAGCAGAGGTTTGCAAGAGGCTGGAATGGTAAGTTTGGCAGGTAACTTTATTGCACGACTTACTCTAGGTGAGAATCAATATCTTATTTTAATTATGATAGTTGCAGCTTTTTTATCATCTTTTATGAATAACATTGGAGCAATGGCTTTGTTGTTACCAATTACCCTTTCATTATGCCAAAAGATGGAGTGGAACCCTTCGAAATTCCTTATGCCACTGGCCTTTGCGAGCATACTTGGAGGAATGAATACTGTTATTGGAACTCCTCCAAACATAATTATTGCTCAATACCGACAAGATTATACGGGGATTGCATTCAATTTCTTTGATTATTCCTTTGTTGGCCTTGCTGTAAGTATTCTTGGTGTCTTATTTATAGCATTGATTGGATTTAAGCTTGTTAAGGTACGTGATAATACTAATGATGCGACTCGACTTATTGATTTAAAAAATTATCTTTTTGAGGTAACAGTTAAAGACGATAGCAAAGCAATTGGTATGAGGCTGTCTGAAATTAAAAAGATTTCTGGACCTGAGACAGAAGTGCTTGGAGTCGTAAACGAAACTGGCGGAGTGTCCAGAGTATCGATGGGAAGAAA
>CABXUO010000028.1 GCA_902515455.1 uncultured SAR86 cluster bacterium | reverse complement strand
AGTAAAAATTAGAACCTAAAAGATTTTAGGGATTAGTTTAGGAGTATTTTTTTTATAATTTTGATAATCCTCAAGATGGCCCCACTTTTTATGCCCTCTGTATTCAAGCATTCTGACCCCACTTACGTAAACTAAAAGTAAATAAGAAAAAATAGGTGAAAAAATTGCTAGATAATTCATACCTTCAAATGTTGATATACCCATTACCGTAATACCGGCCCAAAGAGTAATTTCACCAAAGTAGTTGGGATGTCTTGATTTAGCCCAAAGCCCCTCATTTATAAATGAGTCTTTATTTTCTGGAATAGATCGAAATGCAGATTTTTGATTATCAGCTATAACTTCAATTGTAAAACCAAATATAAACATTAGAAGTCCTACAATAAATAAGCTATTTATGGGAATGCCTGATGGGTTGGCAATAGCAATTAGAGCTGCAGATGAACAGATGAAAACCCACATGCCCTGCAAAGTCCATGTCATAAAAAATTGTGAAAAAGATGTTTTTATTGAATCAAATCTTCCATCTTTTTTATCTTTGCTAATCCTCATAAAAAGAAATGAGCCCAGTCTAATTGCCCAGACAATTATTGCTAATCCAACAAATATATTACCAAGCTTCAGATTATGAAAACTGCCAGAGGCATATAAAGCAAATGTTATGGTTCCAATATAAGTTAAGCTACCTGTAAGGTCATAAAACTTTTCAGTTTTAAAGAGAAAAGCAGGAATATATGCTATCCACTGAATAACAAAAGTCATAACTAAAATCTGACCAATTAAGTTTGAGCCATCAAAATTAATGCTGTTATAAGAAATTAACTCAGCATATAGCTTTGTAAAAATAAAAACTCCTGCAGCGATGATCAAATTAGTTAAGTGTTTCATGATTCCTCCCATCCACATGTTCGTTCAGCATTTTGTTTATCAAGCCAATCCATAAGCGGTCGGTAATAGTTTAACATTGCCTTGCCACTTAATTCCCTTGTTCCAGTCATTGCTTCCAATGCGCTTTGCCATTCTTTGCTTTGTCCTAAAGCTAGCATCGCTCTTAATTTCTCACCAGCAATCTCATTATCGTATATTGAGCATTCGTGAAGCGGCCCATCAAATCCCATTTGATTACAAAGAGATTCATGGAATTGATATTGAAGAATCTTTGCTAAGTAATATCTAGTGTAGGGTGTATTACCTGGTATATGGTATTTTGCTCCAGGATCAAATGCATCAATATCACGATCACGGGGAGCCTCAATACCTTGATAAAATTTTCTTAGCTCCCACCATGAACGATTTAGATCATCTGGGCTAGTTTCTCCGGTGAAAACTTTTGCCCTCCATTTGTCTAACATCAAGGTCCACGGAACAGAGACTACGCCATCAAGAGCTTGCTTCATTAATAGAGAAATTGGATCTGAATTTGCCCTGCTAGCTTCCTCTGCAGTGACCAACCCAATCTTTTGTAGGTAGTTAGGAGTTATTGATAATGATAATAAATCTCCTACTGCCTCATGAAAACCGTCGTTAGCTCCTCTTTGAAAAATGTCAGGAAGATCACTGTAAGCTTGGTAGTAGAAAATATGACCAAGCTCATGATGAATTACCGAAAAGTCTTCTGCATTTCTTTCAATACACATCTTAATTCTCAAATCATTAATATCTGAATCTATATCCCAAGCAGATGCGTGACATACAACATTTCTATCTTGAGGCTTTACAAATAATGACCTTTCCCAAAAAGTATCTGATAAAGGTTCAAATCCGAGAGAAATAAAAAATTTTTCAGCAATTTTTACCATTTCTATTTCATCAATTTCCTTTTCGATAAGGATGTTAGTTAAATTTATTTCTGAGCTAGATTGATTATTTTCTGCCATATAAACCAAGTCATAAATATTTGCCCATGACTGTCCCCACATGTTGCCCAATAAATGCGCGGGCAAATTACCAGTTTTAGATACAATATTTTCACCATAAAAATTTGATAGCTCATCGCGAACATGGCAATGCAAAGCATCATAAAGAGGTTTTAGCTCATCCCACACTCTGTCAGTTTCATCTAAAAAATCTTCTGCTGGCATGTCATACTTACTAAACCACAGATCGGTAAGACCGTCATAACCAAGGTCATCAGCGCCTTGATTGCCTATTTCAACCATTCTTAGATACATATCCTTCATTGGCTTACCAATATTTCTCCATCCCACCCATGCCCTTATAGTTGTGTATGCCGGCATCAATATCTTGTTGAATTACCGAAACGCCATTGATAATACATGCATTAATTTTTTTTGGATCATTCTCTACCCCATAACCGGTTATAGACTTTTGCTCAGATAATATTTTTAGAAGAATGCCATCTCCACATCCAAAGTCTATAACTTTGGATTGACTTGGGATCCAGTCTAGAACGATTTGTTGAAGTGTATTATCCATCAGAATTTAGGAAGTTTTTCAGTGCGGTAGAATACTGTTTGGAATAAAAAAGAAAGCTATCATGACCATAATCTCCTTCTAGTTCTATGTAGGAGCTATTAATACCTGCTTTAATTGCAGACATTTGGATTTCTACTCCATACTCTTTTGGAAATAGCCAGTCTGAATCAAAAGACACAATAAGTAATTTAGCTCGAATGGTTTGAAGACATTTAACTAAATCATTATCGAAGTCATTAGCTGGATCAAAACTATCCATGGCCTTAGTCATAAGGATATAGCTATTCGCATCAAAGGTATTGGCAAATTGCTCGCCTTTATACTGAAGATAATTTTCTACCTCATAGTTTACATCTGCATCTATTTTATTCTCAGGATCTTGTAATCTCCTTCCAAATCTTTTGCTCATATTAGATTCAGATAAGTAAGTTATATGCCCAAGCATTCTTGCTGCTTTTAAACCTTTTTTAGGAGATACACCTTTAGATAAGTAATCACCATTATGAAAATTTTCATCTTTTCTAATTATTTCCCTAGCCACTTCATTTAATGCAATATTTTGAGTACTTATTTTTGATGAGGCTGCAATTATTGCTACTTTTTTAACTTTATCGGGATATGAGATTCCCCACTGAAGTGCTTGCATTCCACCTAAACTTCCACCAGCTATCATTTCCCAGCAATCTATTCCAAAATGATCAGCTAGTAATTTTTGAGTTTTAACCCAATCACTTACTGATACTTCTGGAAAGTTTGCACCATTGTTCTGGCCTAATTTATTTTCAGTAGTTGCTGGACCAGTTGAACCATGACAGCCACCAATATTATTAAGCGCAACTACAAAAAATTTTTTTGTATCAATTGTTTTACCGTCCCCAATCAATTCATCCCACCAACCTGGCTTCTTCTCTCCATCTTTTTTACCTGCTGCGTGATGATTTCCAGAAAAAGCATGACAAACCAAAACAGCATTATCTTTTGCATCACTAAGTTCTCCATATGTTTCTGTCATGAGATCAAAGCCTTGCAAAACCTCTCCAGACTGAAGTGTTAAAGGTTCGACAAACGAAACTTTTTCTGTTTTTACCTTCATAACAAAGAACGGATTATCTGTATGAAAGATGAGTTGATTAGATTTAAAATAAGCAGTCCTATTATTGGAGTGAAATCTAAACCCCCCATTGGAGGTAGGAATTTTCTGATAGGATCTAAAACACCAGAAGAAATTTCTTCTACGATTTGTAACAAGGGATGATTGTTTCCTGGAGCAATCCAACTTAAAACTACAGAGCCAATAACGCAGTAAAATAAAATTCTAAACCCAGAGTTAATTACATCTATCACAGCAATATATAACAATGATAGCGATTCATATCCTGATGAGTAAGCTAAATAAAAGGAAATAAATTTTAAGACTAATGCAAAGGCAATTGCAGCAATAAGAGGAGGTAAAAAGAAGAAAACATTCTTTGAGATTGGCTCCAAATATGTGGCAAAAATTTTAACTATAGGGTTAAAGTAATTAATTCTAAATAATCTAAAAATTGATAAAACCACAAAAGCATAACTCGCAAAGCCAAATAATATTGCAAATGCACTAATCATTTTTTCTTAAGTATTTATTGCTCATTGCTTATTTCAATTGATCTATCTTTTGCTGCTGTAAAAGCTTGTTTAAAGATGCTTTCTATGTAATTTTTTTCAAGGGATTCTAATCCTGCCTGAGTTGTTCCTCCCGGAGATTTTATCTTATTTATCAAGCTTTCAAAATCTGGCTCGTTGGAAAAGGAATCTCCAAGGCTGCTTACAAAGTCCTTAAAAATCTCTTCAACATCTGCATTATCTGGTGCTATTTTTTCCAGTTCATCAAGATATATTCTTAAAACTTCAAAAAGAAAGGCTTGACCGCTACCAATAATGCTCGTGAAGACATGCATTTCTTCCTCATTTTTCAGGACAAATACATGGCCTATTTTTTTAAATAAATCATTAGCAAGATTGAATGCTTTTGAGGACTGATCATTAGCATAAAGAGCGGTTATCCCTTTTCCAAAAGCAGAGGATGTATTTGGCATTGATCGGATAACAGAATTAGGATTTGAGTATTTATTTAACTCTATTCCTGCGACTACAGTTAAAATTTTAGAGTTTGGCGCAACTTGAAAAATATTTTTTTCAGCAGCTAAAGCATCCTTAGGTTTTACAGATAAAATCACTAAATCAAAATTTTCTTTAGCTAAATTATCTAATTCAATTACTTTTAGGTTTTTTTCTTTTAAAAGCTCAACTTTTCTTTTATTTCTTTCAATGCAATTAATGTTTGACGATGAAACCCCGCTTCTTATTAATCCGTTAATCATTGCTTGCGCAATGTTGCCACATCCAACAAAACAAACATTCATGACCGACTACCCAAAAGACTTTCACCAATCCTTATCATTGTTGAGCCAGCAAGGATTGATTCCTCAAAATCATTTGATGTTCCCAAAGATAGTACATTATATGCAGGGAACTTGTTAACAAATGTTCTATGGAGAGCAGTTATCTTCTTCATGGAATCTATCTTATCTTTTTTAGATTGATTAATCTTTGGCATAAACATTAGCCCCTTAAGAACTAAGTTTGAATAATTCAACTCTACATTGCTTGCAAAATCAATAACATGATTAGAGTTGACGCCTGACTTAGATTCCTCATGATCAATATTTACTTGAATTAATACTTGAATTTTTCGTCCTTCTGTTTCCAATGCATCATTTAGTTTTTTTGCAATCTTCTCTCTTTCCAATGAATGTATCCAATCAGCATGTTTAGCAATGAGCTTAACTTTGTTTGATTGAATTGGGCCAATAAAATGCCAAATAATATCTTTTGGAGTTGCAAAAACTTTTTTATCAAGCTCCTGAGCATAGTTTTCACCAAAATGATTAATTCCAAGCGAGTAAGCCTCTTTGATAACTTCAATAGACTGCAACTTAGAAACTGCAATTAATTGTACGTCTTTTTCTGATCTATTAGCTTTATGACAAGCAGCTTGGATTTTTTGTGAGATATCTATGAATCTATTTTTTAGGTTTTCGTGCATTTTTTATAGATTAATGGCTGTCTATTATTTTTAATTAGTAGCTCTCGGGCATTATTAACTTCAGATTTATTTAGATAGGGACCAGACATTACTCTAAATAATGGCTTCTCAGGTTGCTTCGAACTAAATGTCTTTTCTACGTAGGATTCCAAGCCCAAAGATAGTAGAGAAGTTAGTTGTTCCTGCGCATACACTCTTTGACCATAAGATTCTATTTGAATTAGATATTCACAATCTTCTTCAACAACAATACCTTCAAGCTCAATAAGTACAGTATCTTTTGCTAATTCTATAGGATACAAAAATTCAACTTTTGGATTGCTGACATCGCTTCTTATATTCACAACATCAGTTTGTAATATGAAATTTGAGACAACTAAAAGCAGGACACTCATGACAGCAATAACTAATAAGTGCCTCATTTTCAAAGGCTGATTCAGCTCTCTTTTTGCTCGTAAAGACGTCTTAACTCTTCTTGTCTTTGACTTATTTATTGGATGTTTTTTAGCAAAATCTTTCACATTAATTACATGCTTTCTAAAGGCTCAATGCCCAACAAGTCCAAAGAGGAAGCTATAACAGATTTAACAATGATAAGAGTACGCATAATATTATTCTTATGCTCTTCATCGGCATTGAGGATATTTACATTGTTATAAAATTGATGAAAATTTTGTGCAATATCCTTTAAGTAATAAACAATTAGATGCGGCTGCAAGCTCTCTCCTGAACTTTTGACGATGAATTGAGCATTTAATGCAATTTGAAGAAGTTCATCGCAATTTTCAAATTTAGCGTCGTTAAATTTCTCAGGTAAAGTCTCGCCTAATTCTAGAAATTTTTTTTCTACAGAGCTGATTCTCGCATGCGCATATTGGATGTAATAATAAAGATTATCTTTTGAATTGGATCTAGCTATCCCAATATCAAAATCTAAATGTTGATCTGCCTGTTTAGATAAGTAGTAAAATCTAGAGGCATCAGGGCCAATATCATCAATTAGTTTTTTAAGAGTATAAAAATTTCCACTTCGAGTTGACATTTTTACCTTTGATCCATCCTCAAAAAGGTTAGCAAATTGAACGAGCTGAACTTGCATTTGTTTCTTGCTATAACCCATAGCTTCGATAGTTGCCTCTATCCTCTTAATATAACCATGATGATCTGCACCCCAAACATTAATTATGGTATCAAAGCCCCTGTCTAATTTATTTCTATGATATGCCAAATCAGCTGATAGGTAAGTTCCTCTGCCGTCTTCACGGATAATTACACGATCTTTATCATCTCCAAATTTTGAGGACTCTAACCAAATAGCTCCATTTTTTTCATATGCATGATCTTTTTGTACTTTAGCAAGCGCTTTAGAAATCTCTGATTTTTTATCTGAGAGTTCTCCAAGTGATGATTCAAAAAACCAATTATCAAATACGACCTTAAATTTTGTTAAATCCTCTCTTATAGATTTGATAACAAAATTAAGGCCAAAGTCTCTAATTGTTGACCAAGAATCTGAATAATTTATTTTTATGCGTTTAATCAGAGCATCTATTATCTCTTCATCATCGTCAGGAAGATCTTTTATTAGCGATTCTTTTTCAGTGTGAGTCATACCAATATTAATTTCTATGGCATCAGCAATCTCTAAAATGTAGGATCCTTTATAAGCAGAGTCTGGAAATTGATTTTCATCAAAGCATTCAAATTTTCTCAAAAAAATACTACATGCAAGAATATCAATCTGCCTGCCTGCATCATTAACATAGTACTCTCGAGATACTACGTGACCTAATCGCTCTAAGATTCTTCCAATAGCATCTCCATAAGCAGCACCTCTACCATGACCTACATGCAACGGACCAGTTGGATTTGCTGAAACAAATTCTATCTGTATCTTTTCTTTTGTTGTATCTGAAGAATTAAGAAAATAAGCAGGATCATTATGAGCATTATCTAGTTGAGATAAAAATGCTTCCCGAGTTAAAAAAATATTTATAAAACCTGGTCCAGCTAACTCTACTTTTGCAATTTCGGACTGAGATTCTAGGATGGGTATAAGTGCTGAGGCTATATCTAGAGGATTTTTTTTTGCAAGATTGGATGCAATCAAGCATAGGTTGGAAGTCCAGTGACCTTTCTTTAGAGAATCTGATAAAGTTAATTTTTGTTTTTTTCTAAGCGTCTTTTTTTGGCCTGCATCAAGAGAAAGTTTATTATCAATAAAGTCATTTAGCGAAGCTGAAATTTGATTATACAAAGTCTATACGCGCCCCGAATATTCTCCAGATCTTGTGTCCACCTTAATTTTTTCTCCCTCTTCAACAAACAAGGGCACTTGAATTGTTACACCGGTTTCTAGCTCAGCTGGCTTTGTTGCTCCTGAGACAGTATCACCTTTAACACCAGGATCTGATTGTGTAATTTTTAACTCCACAAATGGTGGTACCTCTACAGAAATGGGCTCATCGTTCCAAATCACTACTTCACAATTCTCCTGACCAATAATCCATTTCTTTGCATCACTTACAACACTTTCATTGATTGCAATTTGTTCAAAAGTAGAAGAATTCATAAAATGCCATTGCTCTCCATCTGAATAAAGATAGCTCATCTCAATCGTCATTACATCTGCCTCCTCAACAGATTCTCCTGATTTATATGTTTTATCTACTACTTTGCCAGTGATTAAGTTTCTAAATTTTACTCTCATTACTGCCTGTCCCTTGCCTGGCTTGTGAAATTCATGCTCAAGAATTGAACATGGCTGATCATTAATGATAATTTTTAAACCATTTTTAAATTGGCTTGTTGATATTTTCATAGTGTGATTTACTTTCTTCTATTATTAAAAAGGCTTTTTATGTACAAATTTTTATTATCTACTATTTTTATCCTTATCTTAGTGATTTCCTCGTGCTCAAGTGAACAATCAAATGCTCTTACCGAATCCGATGCAGAAGCATTTCTCCAAAGTGTTGAGCTTGAAGATAAAACTCTAGGCCCCATTGTAAGCTCAGCTTATTGGATTGGCGCAAATTTTATCACTTATGATTCTCAGAAAGTAGTTGCAGACTACGGTAAAAGATATCAATTGCTCGCATTAGATAGAGCCCGGCAGGCTTCTCTTTTTAATGAGGTTGAAGTTTCAGAAGAAAATAGAAGAAAACTTAATCTTATAAAAAGTTCATTTGTAATGCCATCTCCCTTAGATGAAGCATTAGCTGGAGAAATATCATCAATTAGTGCTGAATTAGATGCTATGTATGGTACTGGAGAGCATTGTTTTTCAGCTGATGATTGTTATGACCTAGAGGCATTCGAGAACATTATTGATAATTCAAGAGATCCTGAGGAGCTTTTAAGGGCATGGGAGGGATGGAGAAATATTGGTAAGCCAATGAAGGATATGTATCTAAGAATGGTTGAAATAGGCAATCAAGGCGCTGATGACCTTGGTTATGACGGTCTTACCGATCTGTGGTTTAGTAAGTATGACATGCCAGCAGAAGATTTTTTAGATGAAACTGACAGAGTGTGGGATGAGCTAAAACCTCTTTATGATGCTTTGCATTGCCATGTTCGCGATGAGCTATCAAATTTTTATGGTGAAAATATTGTATCTAAAACTGGTAATTTGCCCGCGCATTTATTGGGCAACATGTGGGGACAGTCATGGGCAAATATTTATGACTTGGTTTATATGGCAGAAAATAATCAATCTAGCTCAGAAATAAATTTAACTAACATCCTTATCGAAAAGGAAATTGATGAAATAGAAATGGTAAAAATTGCTGAAAAATTTTTTATTTCTCTCGGATTTGAACCTTTATCAGATACTTTTTGGGAAAGGTCATTATTTGTAAAGCCTCAAGATAGAAATGTTGTATGTCACGCATCTGCTTGGGATATAGATTCAGATATTAATGATTTGAGAATTAAGATGTGTATTGAAAGAAATGCAGAAGACTTTTCGGTAATTCATCATGAGCTTGGTCATATTTTCTACTACCAAGCTTACAGTGATCTTCCTGACATTTTTCAAAGAGGAGCTAACGACGGTTTTCATGAGGCAGTAGGAGATTTATTATCATTATCAATAACTCCTAACTACCTACAAAAGATTGGGTTGGTCACTGCAGAGGAAGCTAGCAGGGCAAATTCAGATCCAATTTCTCTATTAATGAAGCAAGCTCTTGATGGCGTAGTCTCTGTTCCGTGGACCTTGATGTTAGACAAATGGAGGGCAAAAGTTTTCACCGGAGAAACTAGCCCAGATGATCTAAATCGTTCATGGTGGGAGCTAAGAAAATTTTATCAAGGTATTGAGGCTCCCCGTGATCGTGATATTGATGCATTTGATCCTGGAGCAAAATACCATATACCAGGTAATACACCCTACACTAGATATTACTTAGCAAAGATTCTTCAATATCAATTCCATGAATCTCTTTGTAATCAAATGGGATTTGATGGGCCGCTTCACGAATGCTCAATATACGATAATGAGATTGCTGGTGAGAAATTAAGAGCGATGCTAGCTTTAGGACAAAGCAAAGAATGGCAAAGCGCATTGGAAGCAATGACTGGAACAAGGGAATTAAGTGGCAAGGCAATGTTAAACTATTACCGACCGCTTATGGATTGGCTTGATAAACAAAATGCTGAACGAACATGTGGATGGGAGGAATCATGAAACACTTAACTAATTTGATCATCGCTGCAGGAGTTTTTATTTTTACAAAGCTATATGCTGAGTTAATTTCTTATAACAGCATTAATTTTGATGGCTCAAACTTAATTGGTCAGATTTTAGTTATGACTTTTGTTATTCAGTGGATAGCATATATTCCTGCTTTTCTCTTTAAAACTGAAAAGTTTTATGACCTTACAGGTAGCTTAACTTATATTGGAACCATAACATTTGCTTTATATGCCTCTGGCAGTTTTCATAATCTGAAGCTTGGTAATATATTTGTTGGATTAGCAATAATTGTCTGGGCAATTAGACTGGGCTCATTTCTTTTTATGAGGATTAGCAAAGATAAAAAAGATGGAAGATTTGATTCAATAAAAACATCTTTTTCACAATTTTTTATGACATGGACTTTGCAGGGCATGTGGGTTTTCATCTGTTCATCTGCAGCTCTAATTGCTATTGCCAACCCATCAGGCATTCCCATAAATAGCTTATTTATTGTAGGACTTCTAATGTTTATATTTGGTTTTACAATTGAAGTTATAGCTGATAATCAAAAATCTGCATTTCGATCTATTCCAGAAAATAAAGACTCATTTATAAATGAGGGGCTTTGGGCTAAATCAAGACATCCCAACTACTTTGGTGAAATTACTCTTTGGGCCGGTATTACGGTAATGGGTATATCAACATTTGAAGGTATGAATTATCTAGCAATTTTTTCACCTATTTTTTCTTATTTACTTTTAGTTTACGTAAGTGGGGTCAGAATGCTTGAATACAGAGGGCATAAAAAGTGGGGCCATCTTGAGGATTATCAAAATTATAAAAAAAATACTCCTAAACTAATCCCTAAAATCTTTTAGGTTCTAATTTTTACT
>CABXUO010000027.1 GCA_902515455.1 uncultured SAR86 cluster bacterium | reverse complement strand
AGAAAAAATAGTTCCTCTTGTCGAGTATCTTATTAATTCAGTTGAAACCTCTGGAAATATTTTTATAGCGGGTGCAGGAAAATTTAAAGTTGCAAAAATGTTTGAAAATGATGGTGTAAATTTTTCATCTTTAGATTCAATCAAAGGAAGTGATATTTCAGAAAAAATAGATGAAATTCTTCGAGAAACAAATCTTACTAAGAGGAAAGATGCATCTGAGAGCTTTGAAGCGTTGTAGTTATAGTTTATAACCACTGAACTCAAAAGATTCCTGATTTCTCCAAGCAAGGTAGTATTGACCTGGAATCGACAATTTATTAGTTTGCTTTAATTTGATTGCTGCTCTTACTGGCCAATAAGGATCTTTTAAAAACTCTCTACCTAAAAAAATAAAATCAGCTTTATTCATATCAATAGTCTCTTGAGCAATTTCAGGACTATTTATTAACCCAACAGCTGCTGTTTTGATTTTAGTTTTCTTACGAATCCTATCTGACGCATCAATTTGATAACCAGGCTCAATTGGAATTAAGCTCTTATTTTTAATTTTATCTCTATCCTCAATTAATTCTTTCGCAATTGCGACAGTAGTTGGAGATGTTCCCCCAGAACTTACATCAATTATGTCTACTCCTCTTTTCTTTAACTCATTACTTAAAACTATCGAGTCATTTAAATTCCATCCATCTTCAAGCCAATCTGTATAAGATATTCTGAATGCCAAAATTATATTTTTTGAGATAACTGATCTTATGTTTTCAGCTACCTCAAGACATATTTTAATTCTTGCTGATAAATTACCTCCATAAATATCTCGTCGCTGATTAGAGATTGGACTATAAAATTGATGGAGTAAATATCCATGCGCTGCATGCACTTCAATAAGTTCGAAATTAGCTCTTTCTGCTCTTCGAGCAGCATCCTTAAAAGATTCGATAACATTTTTAATATCTTTAATAGACATTTCTTTAGGCAGAGATGAATTTTTTTCAAATGGAATGCTGCTTGGAGCTATTGTTTCCCACCCGCCTGCAGATTTGCTTAATGGCTTTAATTCTGTTAAACCATTTTGATTTAAAGGAGAAGAATAACTGCCTTTTCTGCCAGCATGAGCTAGTTGAATTCCTGGAATAGCACCTTGTTTTTTTATAAAAGTAGCAATTTTTCGTAAATTTGATATGTGTGCATCTTTCCAAATGCCTAAATCGCCTGAAGAAATCCTTCCATTTTTTTGGATCGCAGTTGCTTCAGTAATAACTAGTCCAGCTCCGCCCACTGCTCGAGATCCTAAATGAACTAAATGCCAATCATCAGCAAATCCATCTAATGATGAAGTCTGGACCATTGGAGAGACTCCAATTCTATTTCGAAATGTTATCGATCTGATCTTAATTGGATCAAATAGATCAGGCATCTAAAAATTAAATGATAAAAAATTTCTTATCTTCAGGTTCTAATTTTTTACCTTGTTTTGGATCAAACTCCTCTACACCCATTGCAGCCATGAGAGTTGCTCTATTGTAATAATCTCTCCATTGATCAACTTTTCCATCTCTTACTGTCATAACTCTAGCTGTTGGAATATATCCATGACCGCCAGTCTCTGTATCAAAGTCATCAATGCACTCGCACATATAGGTATCACCTGATACAACATAATTCTGAACTTCAATTTTCAATCTAGTACAAGTAGACATTAATCTATCTAAATGAACTGAGAGTTTTTCATGCCCTTGAGTTTTTTCAGCATTCATCATGCTCCATAAATAACCATCTTTATGCCAATTATCCAAAACAGCATTCATGTCTAAGCTCTCCCAAGCTTTGAACATATTCTCAACTACAGTCAATGTTTCGTTGCTCATAAATATTTCTCCTTGATAAAATTTAAATATATATTAGTCAGTTTAGTTGAGCAAGTGATAGTTATAACCTTTCAATAAGTATAGCTGTTCCGGCTCCCGCTGCTCCGCTAGTTGCAACTATTCCCGTCACAAGATCTTGTCTTTCCATTTCATCAATCAGCGAGGACAGCATTATTGAACCCGTTGCTCCCATGGGATGACCCAAAGCAATACACCCTCCATTAACATTTAATTTTTCTTCAGGAATGTTCAGTTTTCTTTGCGCAAAAATTATTGTCGACGCGAAAGCTTCATGAATTTCAAAAAGATCTACATCGTTTACAGTTAATTGTGTTTTTTTTAGAAGTTCTTGAGTAGCTTTTATGCAACCGGATAAAACAAGTACAGGGTCATCATTTGTTACAACAATATCTTTAATAACGGCCCGTGCCTGGAATTTATTTGATGAAGAATTATTTGAGCTAGATAAAAGTGTCATTGCCGCTGCATCAGCCATCGCAGGAGAATTTCCTGCAGTATGAATGTGGGATATGGATTTTATCTGAGGAAAATACTTAAGTTGAAGATTATCTACACCATTTTTACCTAGCTCTTCAAAGCTTGGCTTTAACTCATTAAGACTTTCAATTGTTACATCCTCACGCACACATTCGTCCATGGAGCAAATTAATTTTTTTACATGATTTTCTACCGGAACAATCGACTTAAAGTAATTATTTTTTATTGCATGACAGGCTTTCATTTGACTTTGAAAAGCAATTTTATCCACTTCTATTCTAGAAATATTATTCAAAGTTGCTATTAAATCAGCGCCACTACCCATCATAAAAATTTTGGACTTCAACGCAATATCAATGTTTGTCCAAATAGATGCTTGATCAGAAAGCATTGGTGTTCTAGACATCATTTCTACACCGCCTGCAAGAATAAGTTTATTTTGACCAGAAGCAATTTTTAAATACCCAATATTAATAGCATCTAGGCTTGAAGAACAAAAACGATTGATTGTCATGCCTGAAACACTATCAGGATAGTTTGAATATAAAGATGATGATTTTGCTATATTACCAGCTTGCTCACCTTGTTGTGTTACACATCCTAGGATTACTTCGTCTAAGTTTTCCGGATCAAGAATTGTTTTTTGCTCAAAGAATTTGTACAAAAAATCTAATAATTCATATACATTTAAGTCATGTAATCCACCTAAATCCTTGGCTTTACCTCTTGGAGTTCTAATTGATTCAAGTATATATACAGGATTCAATTTTTTAATACGATAGCTCGCTCATTTGAGCCCATGTAGCATGCGTGCCTGAGCATATTTGTTGGGGAAGCGGCATTACGCATATTGGCCCTTGACTAACATTTTTAGCATCAAATAAAACACATGATGAAATATGTTTGTTTATGTCAGTGACAATAGAAACTAAGTAACCATCATCTTCATTTTTTGCATTATCATTTGGTGCAAAACACACTTCACTTCCAAAAATTCCTTCTCCGAAATCATAAGTTTCCGATTTTCCAGTTTGATGATCATATTTACATAACCCATCAAATGTGAACCAACCTTTTGTAGGCATCATACTATATGAGTATCTATGTTTCCTGCATGCAAATTGTTGATTTATTGCTCCAAATTCAAGAATCTTGTCGTCTAAAGTCTCCTCTTTTGTAGATCCAGTTTTAAGATTAAATCTCCATCTATGTAGTCTAGGTTTTAGAAGATGATTATCAAGAAAAGCCATCATTCTTTCTAATCCTTTTGGTGCTCCATCGTACTTCTCAGGAACAGGATTTTCTTGAAAGTATCCATCGAGTATTATTTCGTCTCCATCTTCATATGCATTATTCCAATGCAAACAATAGGTTGGATTGGCCTCAAACCATTTAATTTCGTCAGACTTTCCATATCGAGGGATAATTGCAAATCGCGATGGTAGATCATGCATTCTTGTTGCATGAATTCCTCTTTTAAGCATTTCTTCATCCCAAAATAATGGCAGGTCATTCAATATTGAGAAATTATCAGTGAAAGCCATATCATGCGGTAAGCGAGGTCCTGGAAGGGGAATTGGGGTATAGTGTTTAAGGTTATTATCCTTCCCCACAACACCATAATGCATGTATGGAGCTTTCTTAGAGTAATTAAAGAAAAGCAGCTCCCCAGTTTTTAAGTCTACTTTTGTATGAGCTGAAACTCCATCAACAGGAACCCATGGAGCCTTACCAGATGCATTTAATGTGAGAGGATCCATATTATAGCCATCTCCACATTGATAAAATGTTGTAAGCACTTTACCAGCATGAACAACAACATCAGTTGAAGAGGTATCTTTTAGACAGCCCTGAGCACCCCAACCAGGAAGTTCTGAAGTGCCTGGTCTTTCCATCAGACCTGCCCATTTAGATTTATTCAATTTCTCTTCTATCAAAAAGCCCTCTGTGCGTATAAATTTATTTCTGTAATCCGCAGATCCATTATTAAATACTATTGAATGAAGTAATCCATCGCCATCAAATGGGTGAAATCTTCCAATAGGCTCATGTATTTGATTTTCAGTATTTCGAATATATATTCCACTCAAATCTTTTGGGATTTCGCCAATGGAATCTAGATTTATTACTTCATACTCATCATAAAAAGGCTGCCAAACTCCTTGCATATAAGGATGATCAAAATTTGAAAGTGTTGAATTTACAGAATTAATTTTTTTGATTTCCATTATTTAAAGCTTTGCTCCAGCATTTTTATATTCATTTATTAACTTTCGTGTAATTTTATCTACTGTCAAAATTTTATCTGAAAAACCAACGCCTTGACCAGCGGACCATATATCTTTCCAGGCACTAATTTTATCTTGCGAACCAGAAATATTAAAACCTGCATCATTAGTTTCAAGATTATCAGGATCCAAGCCATTTTTAATGATGCTATCTTTTAGATAATAGGCATCAGCTCCTGTAAAAAGATTTGTCAATCGTAAATCTGTGCTTTCGGAGTATGTCACCATCTCCTTATATTCATCGACGGCCATACTTTCTTCTGTGGCAATAAATCTTGTTCCCATATAACAAATATCTGCTCCGAGGCATTGTGCAGCTTTGATATGATTGCCATTTGATATTGAGCCAGCTAGAACTACAAGCCCATCAAAAAACTCCCTGACATGGGAAGTGAATGTAAAAGGTGATAGGGTGCCAGTATGCCCCCCGGCCCCATAACTCACTAATGCTAAACCATCAGCACCATATTCAGCACATTTTTTTGCATATTTAACCGAATTTACATCTGCAATTACAACACCTCCATAAGAATGAACCGTTTCCAAAACTCTTGCAGGACTACCAAGAGCCGTTATTACAACTGGAGGTTGAAATTTCTTAATCAGAGCAAGTTCATCTTCAAATCTGTCATAAGTTATATGAGCAATCATATTAAAAGCCCATATTTCATTATTTAATTTGGATGATATCTCACTCATCCAATTCTCTAGAACATCTATTGTTCTAGCATTTGGTCCAGGAAAGGAGCCTATCAGCCCTGATTTACAACTTGCAATCACTAGTTCTGGCCCAGAAACAAGAAACATAGGAGCTACAATTACCGGAAGCTTTAAGGAGCTTAAAATATCAGTTTTTTTCATTTGGAGTTAATAAAAAAAATATTAAATTTACAGCGAATTATACAGTATTATATAACTTGCACAATTAAACTTATTTAGCTTATGTTCGATATTTTTGTTCAAACATTCATTTTTACAGGATTAATTATTTTGGTCTTATGGATTACATCAATACTCATAAAAGATGTGAGTATCATTGATACAGCATTTGCTCCAATAATATTATTGATTACATTATTTTCTGTATATCTATCAAACTCATCTTTATTAATAAAATTTACTATATTTTCTGTTATTTTTATCTGGTCAATCAGACTAACTCTTTTGATGCTTCAAAGAAAAATTGGTCATGGAGAAGATCCCAGATATACAAAGCTGAGAGAGTGGAAAGATCCTGGTCTTGATTTTAATTTTTTTGCATTAAAACAAGTTTTTTTGCTTCAAGGAATTGTTATTTGGTGTGTTACCTTACCAATCCAATTCTCCTTAACTTTTTCAATTGAAAATTATTTTTCGTTTTTTAATTATCTTGGCTTACTTTTTATGATCGTAGGATTTTTATGGGAGGTAATTGGTGACAATCAATTAAATAATTTTAAAAAAGACATAAATAATAAAAATAAATTTTTAAAAAATGGCTTATGGGCACTAAGCAGACATCCTAATTATTTTGGAGAAATCGTATTTTGGTGGGGAGTTTTTATTTTTTCAATATTGAGTCCTATTTCATTAATTTCCATAATTGGCCCAATAGTTTTTACATACCTACTTGTGAATGTAACTGGTGTTAAGACGATGGATAAAAGGATGGCAAAAAATTACGAGGGTTACTCAGAATACATAAAAAAAACTAATTCGATAATACCAAAACTCAATGTAAGGTAGAATTTATAATTATGTCTAAAAATAGTGATTTCAGCCCAAAAGAGATTGGTAAAGCAATTTTAAACAGCCCTGTTGAGTATGCGTTACAGATACTCGGTGATAAATGTACATTACTAATCTTAAAAAACATATGGCTCGGAAGGAGGAAATTTGAGGATTTTATTAATGAAATTGGTGTATCCCGAGGCACATTATCATCAAGACTGAAATTCTTAGTTGATCATGGAGTTATTTATAAAGATATTTATCAATCAGCTCCTAGAAGATTTGAATATAAGTTAACTGATAAAGGTCTGAGTACATACCCGATTGCTTCATATCTTTGGCAATGGAATAATCTTTGGACAGAAAATTCAGATGTTCCCTCTGAGCTAATTCATACAAAATGTAATAATTTTTTGGAACTTTCAACAAATTGCTTGCATTGCAATGAGGATGTAAAAATTGAGGATGTAACCTTTGATGTCAATTTAGATCAAAATTTTGAAAAACTCTCTTTGTTTAAAACAAGAAGAAGTGAAAATTCAGGTATATTTGATTCAGATCTAGTTTTTCGAATAGAAGATTTGCTTGGTGATCGATGGACAGGTCTTGTTTATGCAGGTCTTTTGTATGGCTTAAAAAGGTTCGATGAGTTTAATGAAGCTCTTGGAATTTCTACAAATATATTAGCAGATAGGCTCAAAAAGTTCTTGGATGCCGGTGTTATTAAAAAAGACTTATACCAACATAAACCTGCTAGATATGAATATAGATTAACAAGAAAGGGCAGAAGTGGATACCTTACTGCAATTCACCTACATTTCTGGGCTCATATGTGGATGCTTAATGCAAAAAATACAACAATTTCATTGGTTCATAAACCATGTGGCAATAAGTTAAAAATTAAAACTGTATGCAAAGCATGCAAGGGAGAAGTTGATCCATCAAATGTTTCAATTTCTGCTTCTACATCAGAAGATTTAAATATTTCAAGTGGTTGAAAGTTTATTTGGCAAATTTATAATAAATTTATGACAAGAAAGGTATACATATTAGGAGGGCATCAGACAGATTTCTCATTAAATTGGTCTCGAAATAGCTTAGATATTTTCGACGTATTTAAAGATACCGTTCATAAAGGACTTCAAGAGGTAAACCTTGAGCCAAAAGATATTGATGTTGCTCATGTTGGTAATTTCACAGCTGAATTATTTTGTAACCAAGGTCATTTAGGAGGCTTTTTTGCATCCTCTGATCCAGAATTTTTTAAAGGTATTCCTGCTTCTAGGCATGAAGCTGCATGTGCCTCAGGAAGTATTGCAACTCTTGCAGCATCTGCTGAGCTTGAATTAGGAAGATATGGAATTGCAGCCGTTATTGGAATTGAACAAATGAAAAATGTCCCTGCTGTAGAAGCTGCCAATAATATAGGTGGACCTGCAATGTGGTCGGGTCATGAATGTCAGGGTATAGAATATCCCTGGCCTCATATGTTTAGTCTTCTTACCGAGGAGTATGATAAGCGTTATGGTATTGATGAAAATTATTTATCGAGAATTTCTGAGATAAATATATCCAATGCTAAAAATAATCCAAATTCTCAAACGAGAGATTGGACTTACGCGCAAGAAGCTTTTACAAGATCAGATGAATATAATCCAATTATTGAGGGTAGAACTAGAAAAACTGATTGCGGACAAATAACAGATGGCGCTTCTATAATTTTTTTAGCTAATAAAAAAAGAGCCATAAAATATGCAAAAGATAATAATTTATCCATTGACGATATTCCATATATTAAAGGTTGGGGGCATAAAACAGCACCTATCACTCTTGAGGATAAAATTGAATTTAGCAAAGATAAAGAATATATATTCCCGCACGTAAAAAGTGCAATTGATGATGCCTTTAGTAGATCATCTTTATCAGGTATAGAGTCAATAAGCGTAATAGAAACTCATGATTGTTTTTCATCTACAGAATATATGGCTATTGATCACTTTGGTATTACTAAACCAGGAGAAAGCTGGAAAGCCATCGAGGCTGGTGACATAGAAATAGATGGAAGTATCCCAATTAATCCTAGTGGTGGATTAATAGGCTTAGGCCATCCAGTTGGTGCAACCGGAGTTAGGATGCTATTAGATGCTTATAAGCAATGCACTAATAAGGCAGGCAATTATCAAATAGAAAATGTAAGAAATGTAGCAACTCTCAATATTGGTGGAAGCGCTACAACCGTGGTAAGTTTCGTGATAGGAAACGCTAATTAAATAGGTCTTTTAAATTTCTTCTGAGAACTTTTCCAACAGGATTTCTTGGTAATTCATCGATAATTCTTAAATCTTCTGGAAATTTGTATTTGGCAATCCCCATCTCTTCAAGAAAATCTGTTATGTCTTTTAGTTCCATATTTTCATTTTCATTTGGAACTATAACAACGCCAACTCTTTCACCCAGTAAATCGTCGTCATATCCTGTAACTGCAACGTCGACAATTGATGGATGAGATATTAATAAGTAATCGAGCTCTTCTGGAGAAATATTCATACCGCCTCTGATGATTAGATCCTTACAACGTCCACAATATTTATAAAATTGGTTATTGGTTTCATTAGATGATATTTCAAACATATCCCCAGTTCTAAAAAATCCACCATTTTCAAAAACCTCAGCATTAGCATCAGGCGCATTCCAATACCCATCGAAAACAGTTGATCCTGCAATCAATAATTCTCCAGGTTTTTCTGCTTCGGTAATTTCATCATTTGTTTCAATATTTACTAATTTAGTTTTAATCGTTTCAGATATTGGATTATTCCAATTAAATCCCTTCACACCAAATCTAGGAAAGAAAACAGCTCTTAACGCTGGATCTTCAACATCATCTCTCGTACTGAAGAGGCTCATTCCTTCATTGGATCCAAATATATTTTGTATTGTAATATTATGTTTATTTTGAAACGTTTCCACCATCCATTCTGACAATGGAGCTCCACCGCAACCTATAGAGCGGAGATGGCTCAAATCTAAATTTTCAAATAATTTAGTATTATTCAAAAGCATATTCATAATTGCTGGCGCAGCAATTGAGTAATTAACTTTTTCATCTGCCATTTGAGTCAAGAAAATTTGCAAATCAAAAGGATGATGTTGAATTAATTTTCCTTTACAAATTAACCAATTAAAAAGGAATCCACCTATACTTGCCATATTTACCAAAGGGAAGGGATTAAGAAGAATGTCTCCTTCTTTTGTGTCTGCTAAATGATATGCAGCCTTAGCCATTGTTCCCCATAGATTGTGACTTCTCGGCACTCCCTTTGGGGTTCCAGTGGTTCCTGATGTCCAACAGATAGTTAAAATATCATTTGCTGAATACTCCATTGATTTGACGTAATTATCTAGTTTGTCTAGAGAGAGCTCCTTATAATTATCAAGGCTTATAAAACCATCCTCCTCTCCAATTGATAAAAGTATATGTTCTTTTGAAAAAGCAGGAGCTATGTTTTTTGCAAAACTCTTACCATTAAAAACATCGATACCAATATATCCCTTAGGTTTTATATCATCAATGATTTTGTCCAGTTCAAATTTGCCATACTGAACAGGAACGGGTGAAATAATTATTCCTATTTTTGATAAAGCTATATATAAGATTGCTAATTCAACAATATTTGGTAATTGAAGAATGATCTTGTCATCTTTTCTAAAGCCAACATCAAAAAGAATTGAAGCATATCTATCAACCTCTTTTTTTACCTCATTGAAAGTAAGTCTTTTAGGATTAATCTTTGTGAATACATTCCTATTTGGGGCGTCTACTAAAGCTTCATTCTCACCAGCAACATTACAAGCGTCTTCGAAAAGAGAATATAAAGTATCAGAATTCCACCAGCCTTTGTCTGTATATTCTTTGATTCTATCTGCAGGAGTTAATATCATAATTATATATAGTCACTTGTTTAATAGAACTAATTTAACATATTCTTTTGGGACTACTTCAAATTAACTAAATTTTTTTTTTATTTTTAAAAATATAATCATAAAAATTAGTCAGCTTAGATTTTCATTAATTTATTCAAATGCTTTCTTTACCGACTTGTAAAAAAACCTTATATTAAAGGAACAAAAATTACACCTAATACTAAAAGTGACATTTGAAAATATTATTCTTATTCTTCAAACCGTAGGACCTTTTACAGTTTTGGTAACAGTGTATTTTCTTGTTACAGAATTGAAAGAGCAGAACAGAGTTGCAAGAGCTAATGCTAGACAAAACATTGCTGATTCCCATCAAAAAGTTGCTCTTGCCGGAATGAAACGAATCCTGGTTGATACCAAATTAAAGCTACGAAATAATGAGGAGCTTACAAAAGAGGAGAATGCAGTATATTTAACTTATTTTAGTGTGATGCTGCGTGCAAGAGAGAATCAATTTTATCAATTTAAAATAGGTATGCTTGATGAGGATGAATGGAATGCAATGTTAATTTCATTTAAGACGCTGTTTAAAGAACCAAAACATCTAGAGATTTGGGAATTCATAAAAATTACATTTGCTGAGGACTTTGTTGAACTCGTTGATGAGCAAATTAAACAAAGTAAATTATATGGTTAATATATATGCATACTGACCAAGAGCTTAATTATTTAATAAAGTCTCTACAACATCATCCAAGCCCATATATTATTTATGAGCTAGATGGCTCAATTGCTTGGGCAAATATTGCTGCTAATTACATTTTTAATCTCAGTGCTCTTGACGAATTAGCTGTTGTAAAAATAGATGAAAAAATAACCAATAATTTTGGTGATTTGGATTCAATTGCTCTTTATTACGACACTCCAATAGAGATTTCACTAAGACAAATAAATTTTTTTATGAGAACCAGAGTTCACATGATCCCTGTTGATATTTCGAGCGGCATAATGTTAATTGAATTGTTGTGCTCTTCAAGATCTGGACTGGATGCATTGAGAAAAACAATTGATTGTATAGAGCATGAAAGAATTGAGTTGGCCTATCAAAAACAAGTAAATCTTGAAACCAATGAAGTCACTGGAATTGAAGCGTTGCTTAGATTACAAGATGGACAGGGCGGTTACTTACCGAATGATCAAATAATCCCTCAAATAGAGGGAGAAAGTTTGTTCTCGCTAGTTGTCTTAGAATCGTTGGTGCAATTGGAAAAATTTTTTGCAATTAAAGACGAAGTTGGATTTAAGGATGCAACTGTTTACCTTAATGTTTCAGCTCATACCATTATGCATCCAGAGTTTTGTTCAATTTTCACAGATTTTGTTGAAAAGCATAAACTGGCTCCCGATCAATTTGGTCTTGAGGTTACCGAGACTGCTGAGCTTGCAGATATCAATGTAGCCTCTGATTCCCTGAATACTTTAAAGAAAAAAGGAATAAAAATTGCTTTGGATGACTTTGGAGCTGGCTATGCATCTTTAAAATATGTCAGAGACTTGCCAATTGATGTTGTCAAATTAGATAAACATTTTACTTTTAATGTGTCAGATCCATCGACAGCAAGATTAATAAGTTTTGTTTCAGAAGTTTGCGAAGATCTTCAATTAGAGATGATTGGTGAGGGTATTGAGACTGAGAAAGATAAGAAAATGATGATTGATCTTGGATGCAAGATTGGACAAGGCTATTTGATGCACCGACCTAATTTTCTTGATTCGTTCAAGAGCAAGGATAATTAATAATGGATAAACTTACTCCAAAAGAAACATCTAAAGGCGCAGAAGAAATTGTTTTAACTCAAATTAAACAAGACTTTATAACACCAGCAAATGCAATATTTGATTATGTGGATATGGTCGAAAAAATTCTTACTGATGCTGAGCTTGAGTCTGAGGATGAAATCGAGCAAATTAAATCGTCATGTTCAAAGTTGATTGATCAGTACGAGGTTGCATTTGTGCAAAATACTGGTGTAAATGCCGACTCATCAAAAAAATCTGCAGAAGAATACTCAGAGCTTCGTCACAATCTTAGAACTCCATTGAACGCAATTATTGGCTACAGTGAAATATTGATGGAGGACTATGAAGATGATCTAGAGGAAGGGACCTTAGAAGATTTCCAACAAATTATTAACCTGGCTAGGGAGACTGAGACCGCAATAGAGAATTTTGTGGATTATATTCGAGGTGAATCAATTGATCCTAAAGATGATAATTCCTCTAATCAACTTGAAACAGCTGAGGCATTGTTTAAGTCATTGGGTGACATTGAGTATTCGATAACATTAGGAGATGAAATAAAGGAATCAGATATTCTAATAGTTGATGATAATTTAACAAACTGTGAAGTTCTTCAAAGACGACTATCAATGCAGGGACTTAGCTGTCGTACTGCTTATGATGGAAATACTGCAATCAGCGAAGTCTTCAAAAAAACACCTGATTTAATTCTGCTAGATGTAATTTTGCCCGATATTAATGGCTTGGAATTACTTAAGACTTTTAGAAAAGAACATAATGCTGAATCTTTACCAGTGATTATGGTTTCAGCATTTAATGATGTTGATAGTATCTCAAAGTGTATTCAATTAGGTGCCCAAGACTACCTCCCAAAACCTATCAATGGAACAATATTATTAGCAAAAGTTGTTGCTGCTTTGGAAAGAAAGTTTTGGCGTGAGCGTGAAAAAGAATTAGTAGATAAATTACATATTCAAGCAACCACAGATCAATTAACGGGAATTTACAATCGAAGAGTGATTTTTGAAGCTTTAGATGAGGCAATGGAGAATTCTAAGCAATCAAAAGATCGTCAATTTGCAACCATTATGTTTGATATTGATTTCTTTAAACAAGTTAATGACAATTATGGTCACGCTGGTGGAGATGCTGTTTTGATATCCTTTGCACAATTATTGCAATCTGAGATTTCATCTCCAAACATAGTTGGTAGAATAGGGGGAGAAGAATTTTTAGCTATTTTGTATCTTAGCCCTGAAGAAGCAAAAGAATTTTGTGCAAAATTAATTAAAAAAATTAATAATAATATTGTTAATTTTGAAGGCACAGATATAAAAGTGAGTTCTAGTGGTGGCGTAGCATTCTCCACAGAGACAGAAACCTCTGCGGACTTAACTAATAAAGCCGACGAACGACTTTATGATGCTAAAAAAGATGGTAGAAATAGATTTAAATTAATTGATAGTGAGTTAGTAGGAGACTAATAAAATGGCAAAATTACTATATATTGAAGACAATGAGATGAATCGAGATATGTTATCAAGAAGATTATCGAGACGTGGCTACGAGATTATCATGGCTGTTGATGGTCAAGCTGGTTTAGATATGATGAGAAGCGAGTCTCCTGATCTTGTTCTAATGGATATGGGATTGCCAGTTTTAGATGGTTGGGAGGCAACGATTCAAGCCAAGGCTGATGAATCTATTAACTCTATACCAATTATTGCCTTAACAGCTCATGCATTGGAATCGGATAAACAAAAAGCTTTAGAATGTGGTGCAGACGATTTTGATACAAAGCCAGTTGATTTCAAAAGACTGCTTGGAAAAATTGAAGCTTTTGTGGGATCTTAGTCTTTAATAATCCCTTGTATCATTTTTGACAGATTATCCATAGAAACATCGTCTTTCTTTACAAGACCAATTACTCTTTCGTTTAAGAGATCTTCCTGAACATCGGTTAAATCTTTTCCTGAGAAAACAAGAACCGGCGCTCTTTTTTCTTCTGGTACATCTTTAATATAGTTATCTAAAAATTCAAAACCATCCATTCTCGGCATTTCTAGATCTAGGATGATTAATGACGGTTCGTCTTTGGTTCTTTCGAGGCCTTCTTTGCCATCACGAGCATCTATTGGTCTGTAACCAGCATCTTTTAAGAGTCTTGAAAGCAGTTCTCGCACATCTTTATCATCATCAATTACCAAGACTTTATGGTCTTGTGATTCACTGCCTAAAATTCTTTTTAAAGTGTTAATGAAATGCGTTCTATCTATAGGTTTTGTTAAATAATCATTTGCACCTAAAGATGAAGCAAGATTTGATTGATTGAGCTGACTGATCATGATTACAGGTATATCTTTTAATTCTTGATCAGTTTTACATTCTTTAAGCAATGACCATCCATCTCTGCCTGGCATTAGAACATCTAGTAAAATTAATTTTGGTTTTA
>CABXUO010000026.1 GCA_902515455.1 uncultured SAR86 cluster bacterium | reverse complement strand
TTATCCCTGAGGCGCCATTTTCATTAGTTGATGAATGAACTACCAGGGTAAAAACTTTATTTTTTTCCATAATTTCAGCTGCATCAATAGCCAACATATCGCTTGCAATGCCTTTGAAATCTGAAGTCATTACATCTTTAATGAGGGTTTTATTTAGCTCTATTTCTTTATTAAGACATCTTCTTAAATCACCATCTGTAAAAATTCCAACAACCTTTTTGTTATTTGAAACCAATGTCACGCCAAGCTTCTTTTCGGTGATTTCCATTAATGCATCTTTAAGAGATGTGTTGTGATCTACAATAGGCGCTTTTTTATCCATAACTGCTAGGTCTTTAACCAAGGTTGTGAGTTTTTTACCTAATTGACCAGCAGGATGCGATCTTGCAAAATCATCTTTGCTAAATCCTCTTGCATCTAGCAAGGCAATGGCAAGCGCATCACCAAATACCAAGGCAATTGTCGTGGATGAAGTTGGCGCTAAATCAAGCGGACATGCTTCTTCATCTGCATTGATTGTTAAATTAATTTTACCCGCCCTAGCTATTGTTGAATTGTTATTATTAGTAAGAGTAAAGATGTTAGGAGTTGATCGTTTTAATGAGGGCAAAATCTCAATAATTTCTTTTGTTTCTCCTGAATTTGATAAAATTAAGATTGAATCATTCTTACTGATCATGCCCAAATCTCCATGTGCAGCTTCAGTAGGATGAATAAAGAATGATGAAGTTCCAGTACTGGATAAAGTTGCTGAAATTTTTTGAGCTATATGTCCAGATTTACCGATTCCCATTAATATTAATTTTCCCTTAGTCTCAAGGATATTCTCACACAGACTCTCAAAATCAGGCTGTATTTGAGCAATTAAACCCATCACAGCATCTGCCTCAGTCTTTATAACTTTTATAGCTGAATTAATATAGTTCTTTTCTTTCATTTCTTATTCATAATTTTTACTAATGTTATAATACCTATATGAATGCCTCTTTTAAATCTCTCACAGTTTTTCTTACATTTTTCTTAATTCATACAAACATTGTTGGAGAATCCAATCCACACAAATATATTGATTCTCAGGCTCAAGAAATGGTTTTTGTTATTGTTAATAATCAGGAGCTTTTTATCGAAGACCCTGAATTATTTAAAAGTAAGATTAGTATGATATTTGAACCAATGGTAGATTTTAGGAGGGTTGGAGCAAGTGTTATGGGAAAAAAATATTATCTTGCATCGTCAAAATCACAAAGACTTGAGTTTATTCAAGCTTTTAAGAATTCATTACTTGATACATATACGTCTACCTTGGCTCAATGGGGAGATCAAAAGATTGTGACTGTTTTTCCAGAAGTAGCTGAATATAAAAAAACTGAGGATGTTCAGCAAAATTTAATCACCACAAGTAACATTTATCCAATTACATACAAAGTGAGAAAAAATAAAAATGGAGATTGGTTAATTATCAATATCATTGTGAATGGAGTGAATTTGGGGCTGACTTTTAGGAATCAATTTCAAGCTTTAGCAAAAGAGCATAATGAAAATATTGATGAGATAATAAAGCATTGGACTTCTGATGCAGATCTTAACTAGTTTTTATTAATAATTGTCTTATGGATATTACTCAATTTCTTAAATCAAAATTTCCTGAGGCAGATATTTCCTTTGATGGAGAGGATTGCAACTCAAAAGTACTGATCGTAAGCAATAAATTTGAGGGCTTAAATTCACTTCAACGGCATAAACTAGTATTATCTGCACTTAAAGATCATTTCCAATCAGGTGAACTGCATGCCCTAAGCTTGCGGACAAGATCTCCCTCTGAAATGAGTTAAGTATGGAAAAACTTAGAATTATTGGCGGAAATAAACTATCCGGATCTATTTCTTGTTCTGGTGCAAAAAATGCAGCTTTGCCTATGTTGGCTGCAACTATTTTAACTGATCAACAAATTACTTTTAAAAATTTACCTTATCTTCAAGATATCACAACTATGTTTGAGATTTTGGGTTCAATGGGAGCTGAAATTACATTAAATGAAGGCATGGACTTTATAATTTCAACATCAAAACTCCATGATTTTGAAGCAAGGTATGAGTTAGTTAAGACAATGCGTGCATCAATTTTAGTATTGGGTTCTCTTGTCTCACGCCATGGTTTTGCAAGAATTGCTCTTCCGGGAGGATGCGCAATTGGAACTAGACCAGTTGATTTTCACTTAGATGCACTAGAAAAACTCGGTGCTAAGATAGAATTAAAAAATGGTTATATTGAAGCTTCTTCAAAAAAATTAATTGGTTGCGATATTAATTTCCCTGGAGTTTCTGTTACAGGAACTGAAAATATTATGATGGCTGCTGTCCTTGCTAAAGGCCAAACTATTTTAAGAAATGTTGCCAAAGAACCTGAGGTTGAGGATTTAGCAAATTTTCTAAATTCTATGGGAGCAAAAATCCAAGGAGCTGGTAGCGATGAAATTATCATTGATGGGGTTGATAATCTTCATGGAACAAAATTTAGTATTCCAGCTGATAGGATAGAGGCTGGAACATATTTAGTTGCCGCAGCTATAACTGGTGGTGATATCACAATATCAAATGTTCAAGCGCCAAGAATGAATAATATTTTAGACAAATTAAGGTTAAGTGGAGCTGCCATTAATATCGATAATGACAATATTCAACTATCCATGAATAAAGATTCTTTATTACCAGTGGATATTTCTACAGCTCCATTTCCAGGCTTTCCAACTGATATGCAGGCTCAATTTACTGTCCTAAACGCACTATCCAGTGGCTCTTCTGTTGTAACAGAGAATGTATTTGAAAATCGATTTATGCATGTTCAAGAGTTAAATAGAATGGGATGTGACATAACTGTTAAAGGAAGTAACGCATTTGTAAAAGGAGTAGACTCATTAAACGGTGCCCCAGTAATGGCAACAGACCTTCGCGCATCTGCCAGCCTAATTTTGGCAGGATTGTGCGCTAATGGAGAAACAGTAGTTGATCGTATTTATCATATAGATAGAGGATATGAAAGAATTGAGGAGAAGCTTTCTTATCTAGGAGCTGATATAACAAGACTTCCGAACTAGCATCTATAAGTTTCATGGAAAATAAAAAAGATAATTTAAGATTGATTTTAGATCACGTCGAAACCATTGCTGTTGTTGGAGCAAGTTCAAGACCTGATAGAGATAGCTACAGAGTTATGAAATTTCTTCAAGATTTTGGTTATAGGATTTTTCCAGTGAATCCTAATATTCATAGCACTAGAATCTTAGGCCAAGAATGTTATCCGGATCTTTCAAAGATCAAACAGAGAATTGACATGGTAGATGTATTTCGCGCCAAAGAGCATATTCCCGGCATTGCTATTGAGGCAATAAAAATAAAAGCTAAAATATTTTGGACTCAAGAAGGGTTATATTGTGAGAAAGCAGAAACCATGGCAAATAATGCGGGCTTAAAAGTTATCATGAATCAATGCCCAAAAAAGATTCTTGAAAATGGATGATTAAATTATACAAGACAATGTAAATATGATTTTAGAAACTAAACAAACTTCTGATGGAATTCTGCGTTTATTGCTTAATGATCCCAAGAATAAAAATGCTCTATCAAATAAGTTAATGATGCAACTCAAAGAACAGTTATTTAAAGCATCAACTGATAATTCAATTAAAGTTATTATTATAGCTGCAGTCGGCGATGTTTTTTGTTCAGGACATAATCTAAAAGAACTCACTGATGCTAGAGGTAATGAAGATGATGGCGAATCATATTTTTTAGAGCTATTTAATTTATGTTCCTCTTTAATGCAGATGATAATTTCGTGTTCAAAACCAGTTATAGCTGAGATAAACGGAGTCGCTACTGCAGCAGGTTGTCAACTTGTTGCTAGTTGCGATTTAGCAATTGCCTCTGATTCATCAAAATTTGCAACACCAGGAGTGAACATAGGATTATTTTGCTCAACACCAATGGTCGCACTCTCAAGAAATGTAAGCAAAAAAGATTCAATGAAAATGCTCCTTACAGGCGATATGATTAACGCAGAGGAAGCTAAGAGAATATCTTTAATAAATGATCATGTCTCTGCTGGTAAATTACATGATAGTGTCATGTCTCTAGCAAAGAAAATTGCTAGTAAGCCTCTTTCCGCAGTTAAAATTGGTAAAGATGCATTTTATAGGCAATATGAAATGAGTCTTACTGAAGCTTATGAATTCACTTCAAAAGTAATGACCGATAACTCTCTCTCAGACAATGCTAGGGAGGGTATAGCCTCATTTTTAGAGAAACGTAATCCTACTTGGAGAGAAGATTAACCTGTTGATTGAGAATAAAGGGTTTCAGAGGATATTAATCATTGAGCTGGAATAGCCTCTGTAGTAATTTTGTAATCCTTTACATTTGAGTTCTGTAATATTTGGAAATCAATTTCATCTCCTGGGAAGGAATTTTTTAAAGCTTCAGTTAAATTCTCCCATGTTGGCGATTCATTGTTGATGGATAAGATTATTGCTCCTGCCTTAATTTTTTCGATATTAAAAAGTGGACCATAGTTTCTAAGTTCTAATATTTCTAAACCAAAAGTTGGCTTCCCATTCAATATAAATCTTTTAGTCTTAACTCTAAAATCTCCTATCCATGATCGCTTGACTGAACCATATTGAATTATCTCTGAGGCAACTTCAATCATTTTGTTGGCGGGGAGTGCGAAACCAATTCCAGCATAAGACCCAGTTTTAGAAAAAATTTTTGTATTCATTCCAATAAGATTTCCCTTGTGATTGATCAAAGCACCACCAGAATTTCCTGGATTCATAGCAGCATCCGTTTGAATAAGCTCAAGATATGGATTTCCATAATCTCTTCCAGTCGCACTTATAATTCCGCTAGTAAATGTTTTCCCTAGACCAAATGCATTGCCAATTGCTATCACCTGATCACCTATTTGCACTGATGAGCTATTAGATACTTCAATAGGGGTTAAGGAGTCTGACGACACAATTTTAATGACTGCTAGATCAGATCTTTCATCAAAACCTATTAATGAAGCCGTATAGACTTGGCCATCATCTAGCTCAACATTTATAACTCTTTTTCCTTCTATAACGTGCATATTGGTAATAATGTATCCATCATTAGAAATAATGATTCCAGAGCCCATAATATTGTTTTCTGAGCTCCCATCAAATAATCTTTTTTCACTGTTTTTTACAGAGCTTATGTTGACAACTGAGGGTGAGGCTTTTGAAATTGCTTCTACATAATCATTATCATTAGACATATTTGTATAAAGATATGTCAGAATGCCTACCAAGATTAAAAAATTTATTCTTGAAAGTTTATTTTTAAAAAATTTCATATGATCATTAAATCAATAATATGAATGATATAAAAGTTGTTATAGAGAAATTATCTGATCAAGGAATAAATTTAGATATTGAGCAAATTGCGTTCTTAGAAGAATTTATTGAGTTTGACTCGATATATAAACCGAAAAGATTTTTTTTTAGAAAAAAATCTATTGGTAACATATATCTCTGGGGTCCAGTTGGAAGAGGGAAAACAATGTTGCTACATGCAATTCAAGATTGCTATTTTTCCAATTCTTCAAAATTTCATTTTATTGAATTTATGCAGCTTGTGCATAATAAATTAGCTGACTTCTCAGGCACTAGTGACCCTCTGATAAAAGTGGTTAAACATTTATCTGATGATAATAAAATTATTTTTATTGATGAATTTCAGATTGAGGATATAGGTGATGCAATGATAATAGGAACTTTGATTGAGGAATTATCCAACTCAGGCATAAGATTATTTATTACTTCAAATTCACATCCTGACAATCTTTATAAAGATGGCCTTCAGAGAGCTAAATTTCTTAAAACTATCGATTTTATAAATAAAAATTTTTTTGTTCATAATTTATCTGGCTTTGAAGACTATCGACTTAGGGAAATTGCTAAGTTCGATAGCTCTGGAGAAGATAAAAATGGTGACAAAAGTGTCAAAGATTTTTTACTAAAGACTTTTAACAAAGATATTTCAAATCAAACTAAATTCAAACTGAACTCAAGAAAGTTTAATTGTTTGGGTTGTTCTGACAAAGTGTTATGGATATCTTTCAGTGATTTTTTCTCATCGCCATGCGCAAGCAAGGATTTCATTGAAATTGTAAAAATGTTTGAATGGGTTTTTATTAACAATTTTCATATTTGCAGCGATGATCATATCGACAAAATAAGAAGATTTATTAGTTTTATAGATATTGCATATCAAGAAAATCAAAAATTAAAGTTATTTTGTGACTCAGATTTAATAAATAACTTATATTCTGGCAATCAGTTAGAAAATTTATGGGTAAGAACTGAGAGTAGGTTGCATCAAATAGCTACAACAAAATATCTTCAAAATTTAGAGAAAAACTAAACTAAATGAATTAAAATATTGATTAAATAGCGTGTAAACATTAACATTCGCATCTAAATTTTTTCTTTTAATATAAAAAGTAATGAAAACTCTTTCACTCAGAAAAGAAGACGCTCAGCACGATTGGTATATTGTTGATGCTTCTGACAAAATTTTAGGTCGCTTGGCAACAAAAATAGCTGATCGTATAAGGGGAAAAGATAAACCTACATATACACCACATACTGATGGCGGTGATTATGTGGTCGTTATAAATGCAGAAAAAATTCATGTCACGGGAAATAAATCTGATAACAAGAAATATTACACTCACTCTTTGTACCCTGGCGGATTAAAGTCTAAAGTGTTCAAGGATATTATTGAAAATAAACCTGAGTACGTCATTGAGGAGGCCGTTAAGGGCATGCTTCCAAAAAACAAACTTGGAAAAAAAATATTTAAAAAGCTCAAAGTTTACAAAGGTGAGCACCATCCTCATGAATCTCAAGAGCCAAAAATATGGGAACCTAAAATATGAGCACAGCTATACATTACGCTACTGGAAGAAGAAAAACTTCTTCAGCTAGAGTTTATTTATCTAAAGGCAAAGGAAAAATACTCGTAAATAATAAGGAATTATCTCATTATTTTGGTAGGCAAGTAGCTCAGATGTTAGTGATGCAACCTTTAAGATTGACTGAATTAGAAGAAAAAATAGATATTAAAGCAATGGTTAAAGGTGGAGGTAGTTTCGGCCAGGCTGGAGCTATTAGACACGGCATTTCTAGGGCCTTGCTTGAGTTTGATGAGTCATTGAGACCGCAATTAAAATCAGCAGGATTCCTTACAAGAGATGATAGAAAAGTTGAAAGAAAGAAACCAGGATTAAAGAAAGCAAGAAAAAGCTCCCAATTCTCAAAACGTTAATTTCTCTCATTTAAATTTTACCGTTTATCCCAATATAGGTTTAATGGAAGATACACTTACCACACGAAGAAAAGTTTTAATTGGCATGACAGCAACTGTCGGGGCAGCCGGAGCATCATTGGCAGCTATTCCGTTCATCGCTTCATGGAATCCAAGCGCCAAAGCAAAGGCAGTTGGGGGTCCAGTAAGAATAGACGTATCCAAAATGCAAATTGGTCAGAAGATCCAAGTTTCATGGAGAAAGCAACCTATATTCATTATTCGTCATAGCAAAGAGGCAATAGAAAACCTTTCTAAAGTCGAATCAAAATTAGATGATCCAAGTTCACTTAAAATAGAAGAACCTTATAGAGACTTAAATCCTACTAGATCAACTTCAGGAGAATATACGGTAATAGCTGGAGTTTGCACTCACCTTGGGTGTGCACCAAAGTTCTATCCAGAAATACAACCTCAACCATGGGATGATTCATGGATTGGTGGGTTTTTTTGCCCATGTCATGGATCAATGTTTGATATTGTCGGCAGGGTGTTTAAAGGTGTTCCAGCACCAACAAATTTAAAAGTTCCACCACATTACTTTGATGGAAGCATTCTAACTATAGGGGAAGAGAGGTAAAAAACAATGACTCAACAATCTTCAGGAATTTTTAATTGGATAAATACTCGACTGCCAATTTCAAATACATATGAGCGTCATCTTTCTAAACATCCCGTTCCTAAGAAGGTAAATTTTTGGTATTTATTTGGTGCATTGGCATCTGTTGTTCTAGTTATTCAAATCGTATCAGGAATATGGTTGATGTTTGGATATGAGAATACTGAAGAGGGCGCATTTGCATCCGTTGAATACATAATGAGAGATATTGAATATGGTTGGATAATTCGTTATATGCACACAACAGGAGCTTCAATGTTTTTCGCTGTTGTATATCTGCATATGTTTAGAGGCTTGCTCTATGGCTCATATCATAAACCAAGAGAATTAGTTTGGATCTTCGGAATGACTATTTATCTCGTTATGATGGCAGAGGGTTTTCTTGGATATGTGCTTCCATATGGCCAAATGTCATACTGGGGAGCTCAAGTTATCATTTCACTTTTTGGAGCCATCCCATACATAGGAGAATCATTAGAGCTTTGGGTTAGAGGCGATTATTATATTTCAGGAGCAACCATTTCACGGTTTTTTGCGCTTCATGTGGTAGCTCTGCCCCTAATTTTAATTGCATTAGTATTCATGCATCTTGTAGCTTTGCATGAGGTAGGCGCTGGGAATCCTGAAGGCGTAGATATTGAAAAGTATCTAGACGAAGATGGAGTGCCACTAGACAGCGTTCCATTTTTTCCATACAAAGTTTTAAATGCTTTAGTGGCTATTGGAGTATTCGGGATCGTATTTTCATTCATCATGTTCTTTTTTCCAGAGGGTGGAGGATATATGTTGGAGCTTGCAAACTTTGAAGAAGCCAATCCATTGAGTACACCTGAACACATTGCTCCTGTTTGGTATTACTCACCATATTATGCAATGTTAAGGGCAGTTCCAGATAAGTTAGGCGGCTTGCTGGTTATGGCAGCGGCTATTGCTATTTTATTCGTAGTTCCATGGCTTGATAGAAGTAAAGCTGCTTCAATAAGGTATAAGGGGATACTAAGCAAAATCGCTATGACGATGTTCATTGTAAGTTGGCTTATGCTTGCTTGGCTAGGCACTGTTCCCGTAACAGCTTTAAGAACAACTTTAAGCATTATTGGAACTGTTATTTATTTCGCATTTTTCCTATTAATGCCTATTTATACTTCCATTGAAAAAACCAAACCGGTGCCTGAGAGATTGTGAAGAAGTTTTCTTTCCTAATCATCCTACTTCTCTCAATCAATTCAGTAATTGCTGCAGTGGGTGCACCATGTGGTGACTATGGAGAATGTGATACTTTCAAACCACAATTGACAAATATTGAATCTTTGCAATTAGGCGCACTAACATTTATCAACCATTGTTATGGTTGTCATTCATTGAAATATTCCCGCTGGGGAAGAATTTCTAAAGATTTAGACATTCCAGAAAAAATTCTTACTGAAAATCTAGTTTTTGGCAGCGATGTTAAGCTTGGTGACAGGATGACTGGGTCAATGCAGCCAGCTGTATCTGAGGGTTGGTTTGGTATAGCGCCTCCTGATCTAACGCTAGTAACAAGATTGCATGGCTCCGACTGGGTATATACATATCTGCGTACTTTTTATGAAGATTCATCGAAGCCATACGGAGTAAATAATATGGTTTATCCCGGGGCAGCAATGCCCAATGTGCTTGCTTTATTGCAAGGGCAGCAAATTTTGTCTTGTAAAGATATACCTATAATCGCAAGCAATGGTGGAGTTAGAAGAGATGAGTTTGGTAATGATATAACTGAGGAGAAGTGTGGTTATCTCAAAACCATAGAGGGGTCCGGAAAACTTACTCAACAAGAATTTGATGATTATATATTTGACCTTGTTAATTTTATGACATATGTTGGAGAACCAAGTAGATCTGTAAGAGAGAGGATGGGTTGGTATGTAATACTCTTTTTTGTAGTATTTACAGCTTTTTCTTACCTATTATACAGAGAATATCAAAAAGATTATCACTAGAAATTTATTTATAACAAAGAGGCATCATGATTTTATATTCTGACAAAGACGACCACTACAGCCACAGAGTAAGAATTGTTCTTGCTGAAAAAGACATTGCATGTGAGATAAGAGAAACTTCAAATGAGGAGGCTCCTGAGGAAGTTTTAGCACTAAATCCATATCATACTTTACCTATTTTGGCTGATAGAGATCTTGGTTTATACGATGCTGGAGTAATGCTTGAGTATCTTGATGAGCGCTTTCCTCACCCACCCCTTTTGCCTGTATATCCTGTTTCAAGAGCAAATAGTAGAACTCTTATGTTGAGAATTAACAAAGAATGGTGTCCTTTAGTAGATACATTAATAGCCAAAGAAAAATCTGAAAAAGAGCTACTTGTAGTAAGAGAAGAATTGTTAAATGAAATCAGTACAGTTGCACCAACCTTTAAAGAATTTGAATTTTTTATGAGCGAAGATTTCTCTTTAATTGATTGTTATTTAGCACCCATTTTATGGAGACTGCCTTCATTGGGCATTAATCTTCCATTGAACAGACATTTAAAACCTTTGTTAGATTATCAAGCTAAAATCTTTGCTAGGCCAAGTTTTCAAGACAGCCTCTCTTTAATTGAGAGAGACTTAAGGGATTAAGTAGAAAATAAATTTGAAGAGATTTTCTGCAATGGAATCTCTCTTCTGTTGCAAGTATTTAAGTTATAAGAAATAATCCCTATTGCTCCATTTCTTGATGCTGAGAGAACTCCAGCTTGTCTAAAAACTTGATCTAATAACCAATCGCTTAATACTCCATATTCTAGATAATCCTCAATTGATATCATGCCTTCATCCTGAATTTTTCTTGATAAAAAAAATGAAATGGGTGTGTGAGAATCTTCATAATCTAATAATTCTAATGAATTATTCATTTCCTCTAGAGAAGTAATAAAGTTTAAGTATTTAAATTTTTTGCCGCCATGGTATCTTAGTGCAGGAATCATTGCTTTGAATTCCTTAGGCTTCAATAACATAACAATTTGTTTAATATCAGCTCTAGAGCGAGGATTAAAATTCATTACTTGATTAGGGTTCAAATTAGAAATTTGTTTGAATCTTCTCTCACTTAAATCAATGCCTAGTACCTTAGATGCAAATTCTTGAAAATCACTGGAATCATAATTAACGGCATATATCTTTGAATTATTTGATTGAATTTTTTCAACAATAGACGCATATTGATCAGAATAAATAACTAATATTGAACCGGCAAATTTATTGATTTCTTTGTTTATTGAAGAGATAGAATCGTCATATAGACTTGAACAGAATCCCTTAATCTTTTCAGCAAATAAATCTTTTGGAATGACATTAGTTTTATTTTCATCCCATGAAATATTTATAGGAAGGTTAAATTGATAGATTAATTTTATAAGTTCTTCAGAATATTCTTGGCGAGGATTTAGTTTTATCTGATATTTAGCTACTTTAAGAATCTTTTGATAATTTTTTTTTAATAGTTTTAAATCTCTGAGCGCACTTTGGCTGAGTTTCTGGTTATCAATTGCTTGCTGTATTATTTTCAAATCATTTTCAAAGAAAGAATTGTAAGCATAAATATCTTGAAGATCTCTTTGGTAATTTTTTGGAAGGGACTCGTCAGAAGAAGTTATTAAATTTTCAGATGTTGTTGTGCAAGATGCTAAGATTAATAATCCTAAAACATGTTTAAAATATTTATTTATTTTAGAAATCATTAATTTAATTTTATGCTTTATTTAATTTGTACTCCAATTGGTAATTTAAATGATTTCTCAGTTAGGTCAATTAATACTCTCAAGGAAGTCGATAATATTTTTGTAGAGGATACTAGGGTATCTTTAAAGCTTTTAAAATATTTTAATATTCAAAAAAACACATTTCCATTTCATGAACATAATGAAAAAAGAACTACCAACAAAATAATTGATTTAATAAAAAATGGTCATACAGTTGCTGTTTTGTCAGATGCTGGTGCGCCTCTCATTTCAGATCCTGGATATCCTCTAATTCAAAGGTGCATAAAAAATAATATTCCATTTACAGTAATTCCTGGACCTTCTTCAGTTATTAATTCATTACTTTTATCGGGCCTGCCAACTGATAAATTTTTATTTAATGGATTTTTACCCAAAAAAATACAGCAAAAAAAGAAATTATACTTAAGATTAAAAATAGTAATGTTACCAATATTTTTTTTGAATCAGCAAAAAGACTTGAGAGCACCATTAAAATTTTTTCTGAGGTCCTTAGCCCCAAGACATCAATAGCAATTTGCAGGGAAATGACAAAAAAACATGAAACTATATACAGGGGAACTCCTTTAGAGATTTTGAGTCAAATTAATGAGAATAAAATTAAATTACTTGGAGAATTTGTATTACTTCTAAATATGAATTCTTCTTTTAGCAAAGATATGAAGTTAGATGAGAATTTTTGTCGACCATTTCTTGATTATCTCTCCCCAACTGATGCTTCGAAATTGATAGCAAAAGTTACTAGTTTTTCAAAAAATGAGGTTTATAAATTCTTGCTTGAAATTTCTAAATAGCAAAAAATAATATTAAAATATGAAAGAGTTGATTGGATGACCGCTAACTTTTTGTTAGAGGAAAGTCCGGACTTCATAGAGTAGAGTGCCAGGTAACTCCTGGGGAGCGTGAGCTTACGGAAAGTGCAACAGAAATTATACCGCCATGAATTTGGTAAGGGTGAAATGGTAGGGTAAGAGCCTACCGCGTATTTGGTAACAAATACGGCAATGCAAACCCCACTTTGAAGCAAAACCAAATAGGAATCTGATAAGGTTACTCGCTTAGGATTCGGGTAGGTTGCTTGAGCAATGCGGTGACGTATTGCCTAGATAGATGGTCATTTAATACAGAATCCGGCTTATAGATCAACTCATTTAAATTTTTTAAAAAAAAGTGTGTAAAAGTGTGTTAAATGTAGTATAAAGTGTGTAGAAACTAATTTTATACGTACATTATGTTTGGTTTTACAACAATTTCAGTAGATTCAAAGGGAAGATTGGCTATTCCTGCGAAATATCGAGAGCAGCTTCTTGTTCAAAATGAAGAAAATATTGTTGTAACAAGAGACCCTCAATATCCAGCATTAAAAATTTATCCTGGCTCAATTTGGAACAAAATATCTATGGAACTTCAGGGATTACAAGGCCTTGATCCAATAGTTAGGAATTTGCAGTGGACTATATTAGGAAATGCAAGTGTTAGTTCATTCGATCCAAACAGCAGAATGTTAGTTCTATTATCATCAGAATTACGGGAATATGCAGAGATAAGTAAATCTGCGAAAGTTTCTATTATTGGAATGGGAAATAAATTTGAAGTTTGGAATGAGAAAAACTGGGAAATGAGGCAAACAGGAGGAGCCTTGTCAACTGAAATACTTGAAGTTGTTTTACCAGAAAGCTTAAAAACAATATCTTTTTAAAGAGGTGGATAATGAATTGGGAAATAATTGAAGAAAATGCAGGTTTAGCAAAGATTAAAGTTATTGGTGTCGGTGGAGCTGGAGGAAATGCAGTTATCCATATGATTAATAATGATATTCAGGGAGCAGATTTTATTTGTGCAAATACAGACTCTCAAGCATTAGATAGGGCGACTGGATCCACAATATTAAAGCTTGGTGACAACGTAACTAGAGGTTTAGGAGCAGGAGCAGATCCTCAGGTAGGAAAAGCTGCAGCAGAAAGAGACAGAGCTGCAATAGAAGAGTTATTATCCGGTGCTGATATGATCTTTATAACTGCTGGAATGGGAGGAGGCACTGGAACTGGCGCTGCTCCTGTTATTGCTGAAATTGCCAAAGAGTTAGGAGCTTTAACAGTAGCTGTTGTAACTAAACCATTTAACTTTGAAGGTCATAAAAGAAAAGCTGCAGCAGAGCAAGGAATTGCAGAGCTTGTCGAGGAAGTAGACAGTTTAATTACAATTCCAAATCAAAAATTAATGGATATTCTTGGTAAAAAAACTTCCATGGAAGACGCCTTTGCAAAAGCAGATGATATTCTTAAGGGAGCTGTTCAAGGGATTTCTGACATTATAATGAAGCCTGGATATATTAACGTTGACTTTGCTGATGTAAAAACAGTTATGTCAGAAAAAGGTATTGCAATGATGGGAACAGGACAATCAAGCGCAGACGAAAGGGGGATTGACGCAGCTAGCCAAGCCGTAAGCTCTGAGCTTCTTGAAGATATCGAATTGAAAGATGCACGAGGCATCTTAGTAAATATAACTGCAAAATCACCAACAATGGCAGATTTTGATGAGGTGGATTCTGTCATACAAGAATTTACTGCAGATGATGCAACAATTATTTATGGAACAGTAATGGAAGACTCAATGGACGAAAATGAATTGTTAGTTACTGTTGTTGCAACTGGGGTAAACCAAAGAACTGCGACCCTCGCTGTAGATAATTCAAGAAGAGCTACTGTGCAACTCAATCCAGTGGGTTTAGATTCGTCATCAGCAAATCAAACAATTGAGTCAGGTGGCACATCGTCTGCAGAGGACATAGATTTCCTCGATGTGCCAACCTTCATGAGAAAGCAAGTAGATTAATATATGCTTCATGTTCCAGTTCTGCTGGAAGAATCATTAGATTTTTTGCTGCATAATTTATCTGGTTCATATTTAGATCTCACATTCGGAAGGGGAAGTCACTCTCAAGAAATTCTTAAAAGGATATCATCTAATGGAACGCTTGATGCTGTAGATAGGGATAAAGATGCTGTTTTGTTTGGAAAAGAAAATATCAATGATTCACGCTTCAGCATTCATCACTCCAACTATTCTGAGATTGATTCCCTATTTTTAAATGAACAATT
>CABXUO010000025.1 GCA_902515455.1 uncultured SAR86 cluster bacterium | reverse complement strand
TGTCCCAGATTGTTGCAATAACTTATCAACAAGAGTTGTTTTGCCATGATCAACGTGGGCAATAATTGCGATGTTTCTGAGCTTTTCTTTATTCATAATGGGTAATAATTGAGTGGGATTATACGAGAATATAAAAAAAGAAATACCCCACTGAATCATTAATGTTAAACATATATTTAAGGCTTCATTGACCCCAGATCGTTAAGTCTATACTCTGCAGTCATCTGATTGATATCAGACAGGCTTATATAAACTAAAATGTTATTTAAAGAACTCGGGTTATCTGAACCTATTTTAAGATCACTAGAAAATCTTAACTATTCTGAACCTTCGGAAATTCAAAAACAGGCTATACCTATTGTCCTGTCGGGTAAAAATATAATGGCCGCTGCCCAAACAGGAACTGGTAAGACTGGCAGCTTTGTTTTACCGATGATTGAATTGCTGCAAAATAAAGCAAAACCATATAGAAAACATGTTCATGCATTAGTATTAACCCCTACACGGGAATTAGCCGCTCAAGTTAGAGAGAATATTTATACTTATGGAAAATTTACCTCTATCACCTCAGCGGCAATATTTGGTGGAGCTAAGATTTTCCCTCAAAAATCTAAACTTAAAAAAGGTTTAGATATTCTTGTTGCAACTCCTGGAAGATTACTAGATTTACATAATCAGAAATCAGTAAAATTGAATCAAGTGCAGATTCTAGTTTTAGATGAAGCTGATCATATGCTTGATATGGGATTTATCCATGATATAAAAAAAATTATTGCTCTTACTCCCCCAGATAGACAAAATCTACTATTCTCAGCGACATTTTCTCCTGAAATTAAAAACCTTGCGCAATCACTAGGAACAGACCTTATAGAAATTGCAACTGATTCTCCTAACAGCACTGTGAGTGCAATTAAACAAATTATTTATAAAGTTGACAAAAATCAAAAATCAAACTTGTTAAGCCATCTCATTCATTCCGAGCAATGGTCACAAGCATTAGTCTTCTCAAGAACAAAGCATGGTTCAGAAAAAATTGCGAAAAAACTCAATGCTGCTGATATACATACAGCAACCATTCATGGTGATAAAACACAGGGAGCAAGAACACGTGCGCTTAGGGAGTTCAAAGAGAAAGATGTTAGAGTCTTGGTTGCCACTGATGTTGCCGCGAGAGGTATTGATATTAACAATCTACCCTATGTTGTTAATTTTGATATGCCTACCTACCCCAAAGATTACATCCACAGGATAGGAAGAACTGGTCGGGCAGGAAAAGCAGGGACAGCGATATCTTTTTTAAGCATAGATGAGCAAAAATTCTTATGGGGAATCGAGGAATTAATTGACAGCAAGATTCCACAAAAAATTGAAGAAGGATTTAAACCAACGGATAAAGCAGAAAACAGCTCTAGGCCAAAAAATTTTAGAAGCAAAAAGTCTGGATTTCGAAAAAGACAGTCCGCTAAAAAAGGTAAAGCGGATTTTAAAAAATCTAATTCGGAATCAAAAAATAGGCCAAGTCAAAATAAAAAGAAAAGATCTAAAGCTAAAACTCGGTGGAAAAAAGGGAAAGGTGTCTAGGCATGTTTGCCAGGTACCCAAGAAATTCCTTTAAGCAAATCTTGACCTGAGGTATTTGCATCTTCTTCCAGCGAAGTTGCCATAACATCATTCCAGCGATTTAAATAGCCAAATAATGCTATTACGCCAATAATCTCAACAATATCGTCATCAGACCAATGATCATGCAATTCTCTTTCAGTAAGTTCACTGATATTCACAGGAATCATGCTAGCTTCATGCGCAAACCTCAAGGCTGATTTTTCTTTGTCACTAAAACATTTTTGATTTTCAAAATCCCACACATTTTCTAATCTTTCTTGACTTGCACCATAACGCTCTGCAGCTCTTATGGTATGAGCCTGACAATACCTGCAGCCTGCTGTATTGCTACTAACAAATGCTATTAAGCGCTTAAATTCTGGAGTCAATTCACCATGATTTTCCATAACTGCCATATTTAACTCCACAAATGCCTTTGCAATTGCAGGTCTTCTTTGCATAGTTAAAACAGAATTAGGGCAAAAGCCTAATGTCTCATTAAAAAAATCAACCAGCTCTTTAACTTTTTCATCTGTAATATCTATTGGATTTACTAAAGGCATAAAAAAACCATAACATAATTCACTTTCATGAGCGCATGAATAATGATTCAATAAAGAGATGAGCAAAAAATTTAAGAAAGAGACTATTGCTTCAAAAGCAGGCATTGGAACAGATAAACAACATGGAGCTATTGTCCCACCGCTTTATCTTGGAACAAATTTTGAGTATGAAGAGATTGGTAAAGAACCATCTTACGAATATACAAGGCAGGGAAATCCAACTAGAGATCACTTAATTCAAGCATTATCTGATCTTGAAGAGGGTTTGGGTGGAGAAATATTAAGCTCAGGCATGGCAGCAATTTCTTTAGTAGCAAATATTTTGGAGCTTAAAAGCAAAGTGATACTCCCCCATGATTGCTACGGCGGGACCTTTAGATTATTTTCATCACTTGCAGCTAAGGGAATTCTTGATGTTTATTTTATTAATCAAGGTTGTAGGTCATTTCTGGAGCAATCTATTGATGAGATAGATCCTGATTTAGTATGGATTGAATCTCCATCCAATCCTTTACTGCAGGTTGTAGATATTGAAAAAATAGCAAATAAGGCTAAAAACAATCACTCCTTAGTAGCAGTAGATAATACATTTTTATCTCCATCCCTTCAAAATCCATTGAAGTTAGGAGCAGATATTGTTATGCACTCAACAACAAAATATATAAATGGTCACTCAGATGTCATTGGAGGAGCTGTAATTACTAACGATTCTGAGATTTTATCTAAACTAAAGTTTTGGGCTAATAATTTAGGTATAACAGGATCTCCTTTTGATAGTTACTTAGCCTTGCGAGGTCTCAGAACATTAAGCCTGAGGATGAAACAGCATGAACAAAATGCTTCCGCATTGGTTGAGTTATTATCGAACCATCCCAAAGTATCGCATGTTTATTACCCAGGTCTAAAACACCACCCATCTCATGAGATTGCAAAAAAACAACAAAGTGGTTTTGGCGGAATGCTAAGCTTTGAAATCAAAAATGATTTGTCAGAAGTCAAAAATTTTATTGATAATCTAAATATCCTTTCACTCGCAGGATCCCTTGGAGGATTTGAGAGCCTTGTCGGTCATCCATACACTATGACTCATGCAGCGCTTACCGCTGAGCAAAAAAAAGATATTGGTATTAAAGAGAATCTTATAAGAATATCAGCAGGCCTTGAGGACACTGAAGATTTACTTGATGCAGTAAAGAAAGCTTTGGATTAGGAAAAAGATTTAATTTTTAATCTTTATCTTTATCATGCTTGTCTCTCCCAAGTGTATGCAGTTCTTGGTCAACACAATCAAAATAATCTAGCTGAGAAACTGGTGCGCCAGTCTCAACTACATTTCCATCTTTTAATTTTCTAGCTCTCATCGGCCTACCTGATGGCGGACCAGATACTGCCAAGCAGGATGTTAAGGCTACACCTGAGTAGCCCTCAACGCCAAGATGAGAGTATGGATTTTTTGCTTGAGCGAAGGGGCTGACTTCTTTAACCTGACATCCAATTAACAAAAATAAAACAGGCAATGAAAAAATTACAAACGTATTTAAAGATCTCATTTAATGAGGATGTTAAGTTAATTCACTACTGCAGAAGCCATTGATCCAGTATCATCAAAAGCAGTAAAACTCTGAATGACTCCACCCTCAACTCTAAACATATGTAATGTTTCAGTGCTTAAGCCATCTGCAGTCATATCTGAGTGAACAAAAACCATGTTTCCGTCTGAGTAGATTGCTTTATGTTCGATTTTAAAATTTGGCCAATGAACTGCAATGGGTTCGAAAACGTTTTTAATAACTGCCTCTGGTCCAACATGTACCCCAGTAGTTGGAATGTTTCCTAATACTGTAAAAGTTAGATCATCAGCATGGAGTGCGGTCCAGCCATCGGTATCGCCAGAGGCGAAAGTTGCATAAGCTTTTTTTACAACATCTTTAGCATCCATCATTTTTTCATGATGACCTGCTGTGAGTGAAATTGATGACAGAATAAGAAGAGAGAAAAGTATGTGTTTCATAATATATTTTGTAGTGATTTTAAAAAAATATACTAACATTCAATTTAAAAAAATGTAAACAACTAATATTGCCTACAAGAGCTGAATAAAATTATTTGTGTTTGTTTTGATCATAAGATCTATGACGACCAACGTCAAAACCTCTCTTTGCTGTGTGTTTGGTTGCCCTACCAGAGACTCTTTTTCTCCAATTCTTATATGCCGAATGCTTTAAATTAGCTCTCATTAATTCCTTGACTGCCTGCTCATTAAGCCCAAATTGAGTTTCAATAGCATCAAAAGGTGTTCTGTCTTCCCATGCCATCTCAATTATTCTGGATATATCAGAGTTATTCATTAGTAAGATTATATTTTAATTAACACTATCTTTATCTATTTTTTAAAATGAAAAGTAATTAGTTATTTCTTCACTTACACTAGAGCCATAATGAAAATTTTTTTAATTAAATCTGTTCCAATGACAAGTTGGAGTTCAGAAAAACCTTTAAATTATGCACCTAAACCTTTGACCTCGTTCATGCTTTGCTTGGGATTGGGGTTATTTGGATTAGGTGAATCAATTATTATTACGGCAAGTGCTGGAATGAGTCCGTGGACAGTCTTAGCAGAGGGTTTCTCTAAAACTTTTGGGTATAGCATAGGTGAAATGACTTTCCTGATAAGTTTATGCGTATTGATTTTATGGATACCTTTAAAACAAATGCCAGGCATTGGGACGATTCTAAATGTAATTATCATTGCGGCTGTAATACAGTGGTCTTTGCCATATCTACCTCATCCAGAAGATTGTTTGATGAAAGTATTACAAGCAATCATTGGAACTATGTTAGTGGGTTTCGCAAGCGGAATTTACCTTATTGCAAATTTAGGACCTGGACCCAGGGATGGATTGATGACTGGCTTTCAAAGAGTCTCAGGCTTGCCGATTGCTTGGGTAAGAGCTTTTATTGAATTAACAATAATTTTAATTGGTTGGAAATTAGGAGGAACTATTGGTCTTGCAACTTTGATCTTTGCCTTTGGTATTGGGCCCGCTGTGTCAGCAGGTCTGTATACCGTTTCTGCAATATCTAAAAAATAATTTCCAAAAAAAAGGGTGCCAAAGCACCCTTTTTAGTCTCAAGAGTAAATCTTAGAAATTATATCCAGCTTTGACATACCAGAAAGCTCCTTCAATACCGTATGGAGAAGTTTCATAATAGATACCTCCAAGTACATTACCAGGAACGCCTTCACCTGCAGCCCCTGATGAACCCTCAATTTTTAGGGCTTCAGTATCAAATAAATTTTGAACACCAGCTGAAACATAGAAGTTATCAGATAGATCAATGCTTACAGACGCATCAACAGTCCACTCAGCATCTGAGTCTGTACCGAACCAATCGGCATGCACTGCATAATACTCACCGTAATAATTAGCACGAACAAATGAGCTAACTTTATCACTCCAAGTTTGAGCAACAGTTATTGTCATTCTATCTTCAGGAAGACCTTCTTCTAATCTTTTAACTTTTGAAGCACCGGTTACTGCACCAGAGTTTGTGACCTCTGTCTCAGTATGGTTCCAAGCAGCACTTATATCAGCATCAGCTCCTAATAAAACCGTGCTGTATGTTGCAACTAAGTCAAAACCAGTGGTTTCAGTATCAAAGTCATTGGTAAAGTAATTTACTTGACCAATTAGCTCTGGATTGGGAATACCTGCTGCGCCCATGGCTGTAACCTGAGCAGCAGTTGGAGCTGCATTACTAGTCAAAGCAACCCTATCTTCTAATTCAATCACAAAGTAATCAGCAGTTAGCGATAATTCTCCAGCATTGTAAACAATACCAAATGATGTATTAGTAGCTTCTTCAGGCTTTAACTGTCCCGCACCTAACTTAAAGCCAGGAAGAGTTTGAGCTTGAGTTAATTGCCCATCAACAAGTGTTGTTTGTGTATTAACAACATTAACCTGTCCTTGGGTTGGTGCTCTGAAACCAGTACTTGTTGAAGCACGCCATGCCAAGTTATCAGATACTTGATATCTAGCATTAAGTTTAAAGTCGTTAGTATCACCAAATGTTGAGTAATCCTCATATCTGAAAGAGCCACCAAGAAGGAAAGCATCACTTACTTGATTTTCTAAATCAACATATAAACCATAACTTCTTCTTGTAAAAGCTCCCTGAGAGTCTGGAGAGAAACCTGCAAATCCGTGTGAACCCACATTAAATCCTTGAAGTGCATATTTGCCTGCTTTCCAAGAAGCCTCCTCACCTGAGATAACTTCAAAAGTTTCCTCTCTCCACTCAGCACCGTAAGCAACTGTCATAGAGTCAACTTGTCTTGTTAAATCAAAGTTAAAGACTTTTTCTAATTCGATGTATGAACCAGTATAAAAATTTCGAGGAGTATCAGGACCCATAGATGGGTTAACGGTATTATTCAAGCCAAAGTCAGCTTCGTTTCTTCCAACTGATCCACTTAAATCGTATGAATGACCAGCTAAGAAGCCTTCAGTTATATCACCTCTTCTACCTATTGTTAAGGAAGTATCAGTAATGTTACCCAAGAATCTTGGAGTGTATCCACCTGGTGCAATTTCATTCATTAAGAAACAGCTTGGATCTGCCATAATAGCGTCTCTCATAGCATAATCGGATGGATCGACTTGACCTGAAGCACCTGTTCCATATGCACAAGTACCATCAATATTACCAACAGCTCTGTAATCACCTATAGTGAATACGCCACTTCTGCCGTCTGGATTACGATAGTAGAATCCACCATCTACGTCTCTTTCTGAATAGTTACCAAACATGTATGACTCTGAACCATCACTGTTAGTAACTCCTGAGTTCATAAAGAAGGTCACATCATCGTCAACCTTCGGGGCACCCCAAATTTGACATGGATTTGCGACAGCAGTATTTCCACCTGCAACTAAAGATGCACAGTCAGGTCTTTGCTCACTTCTTGAAGTATCATCAGCTTGTCTGATCTGGAAACTTGTTGTAACAAAACCGTCTTGACCTAGGGGCATACCATATTTTCCAGCAATAGTAGTAGTATTGCCGTCACCTTCGGTATATTCACCCATTTTATAAGATAGGCTTCCACCTTCAGAAATATCATCTAGCACAAAGTTGATTACTCCAGCAATAGCATCTGAACCATATTGTGCTGAAGCACCATCTCTCAATACTTCAACTCTTTTAAGAGCGATAGCTGGAATTACAGAAATATCCGCACCCTGAGAACCATCATTTACTCCGCCACCCTGGAAAGCAATAACTGAAGCATGATGTCTTCTCTTACCGTTTGTGAAGATCAATGTAGCATCAGCTGACAAGCCTCTTAAATTTGCAGGACGAATCATACTTGCAGCATCACTAATTGGCTGCAAATGTACGTTCAATGAAGGAATGCTACCTTGAAGCTGCATTAAAAGATCGTCTGTACCTGTCTTGCTGATATCGTCAGCACTTAGTACGTCAACTGGAACTGGTGAGCTAGAAACTGATCTTGGCTTACCACGAGTACCGATACTGACAACTTCCTCTACGAATTCAGCATCTTGAGCAAATGAATCTACTGTAAAAACAGAACTTACAGCAATAATTGTTGTAAAGAATAGCCCTTGAGCCATTCTAATAGCTTTATTTAACATATTTTTCCCCTAAGATTAAAAAAAATCATATAAATGTAAGCAATTTATACACTAATTTAACCATTTTGGCGAATATTGCAGAGATTCTAGATTTGTTAATCATTTCTTGTTTAGCATTTATTGATCCAAAAAACCAAGATAAAATTAATAAATGAACATCAAAAAGCTTTTTTTAACTATATTTTTTATTGCATACTCTCATAGTTTTTTATATGCAATTGAGGATCCTTTTAATGCGTATATTCTTTCTATAGATAACTATTCAAATGGAAAATTAATTAACATAGCTATAAAAGATAATATTGATCTTGCAGGATATCCTACAACAGCTGGCTCCGAAGCAATTTTAGACAATATTGCAAAAAATGATGCGTTTATTGTAAAAAAGCTAAAACAAAATGGTTTTCATATAAGTGGAAAAACTAATTTAAGTGAATGGGCAAACTTTAGATCTGAAAAATCCATAAGCGGTTGGTCTAGCCACGGAGGCCAAACTATAAATCCTTTTGGAGCAAATCTTAATCCGTGTGGATCAAGTTCTGGTTCAGCCGTTGCTGTTGCCTCAGGTTTGGTGGATGTGGCAATCGGTACTGAAACAAATGGTTCAATATCATGTCCAGCATCGGTAAATGGGATAGTTGGATTTAAGCCTACAGTTGGATTAGTCAGCAGGCATGGCATTATTCCAATATCATCTACTCAGGACACGGCAGGCCCAATGGGGAAATCGGTAAAACTAGTAGCTGAAGTCTTAGAGGCGATAGCAGGCCCAGATATTAAAGACACAGCAACTTTATTTATACCCAAAGATTTTAATTATGACTTCACGAGTGAATTAGAAAATAAAAATATTGCTGGAAAGAGATTGGGATTATTAACATCTGGAGAAAATTATGATGCTGCAAATCGAATTTTAGAACAAATAACTGATCTAGTTAATAAGTTAGGAGGCACTGTTGTAGAGATAGATGATCCTAGAATTTACCCCAGTGAAGATGAATATTTTTTGCTGTTGTATGAATTTAAAATTGGTTTAGAAGACTATCTATCGCAATCAACAAGTTCTATCAAAACATTACAAGGTTTGATTGATTTCAATAATGCCAACGCAAATAAAATAATGCCCTATTTTGAACAAGAGATTTTTTATAAAAGTAATGAGACAGAAGGCATGACTGACCAATATAAACAAGCACTACAAATGGTAATGTCCGTTAGAGATGAGATTGATACCTTGCTTGATAAATATAATCTCGATGGACTGATTGGTTTAACTAGAAACCCTGCATGGAAAATTGACATTGAAGGTGGAGATGGAGCCGCTATGTCCAACCAAATGAGTTTTGGCAATGGAGCTTTTGCTGCTATAGCTGGATACCCGCATTTAACCATTCCTTTGGCTTCAATTGATGGCTTGCCAGTTGGGATTTCAATCATTGGGCCAGCTTGGTCTGATGCTCAATTATTAAAAATGGGGTCCAATTTAGAATTAAATAGCGAACTTTTTTTAAATAATTAGTTATTTTTTTAGATAATTAGTTAATAAGAGAAATATCTTCTTTAGATAGTAAATCTTTATCAAGAGCATTTAAAAGCGGTTTTAAATTTTTTGCATACGGCTTCCAGCGCCCCATACCTGATTTATTGATGGGCTGTCTTACTTGCTCAGAGCTTGCAGTTCTTACTGATCTGTCAGTTTCATAAAATGAAATGCATTGCTCCTCAAAAGGGAGTCCCACAAAGTCAAGCATTCTTTTAACTTGTCCTTCTAGATCATCAATGACATCCTCATTGTTCACTCGTAAGACTTTATTAGGCAGAACTTTATCCCAATGATCCATAAGCTTTATATAACTTTTATAATAATTACCTGCCTCATCAAGACCATAAGTAAATTCTTGGCCTTGAGCAAATAGTTGTTTAAACATACTAAAACAACAATCAAGTGGATATCTTCTTGCGTCAATGATTTTCGCATTAGGCATAATCAAATGAATTAAACCTATATGTCTGAAATTATTTGGCATCTTGTCAGTGAACATAGGCGCATCTTTTCTATGCATCCTTGTTTCATTTATATATTTCTTTCCAAGAGACTCTCTCTGATCTTGAGTGAGTAAGGTCATGCTTTTTGGATAATTGCCTAATTTTCCATAAATATCATCCCCTCTTAAGCTTTGAGCAATAGAGAGTATATTTGGAAGTTCTAGAGTTCCATCAATCATTGAGTGAGATGCCAAAATTTGTTCAATGAGTGTAGAACCAGCTCTGGGTAAACCTAAAATAAATATAGGATCTTTTGTCTGATGGCCTCCGCTGCCAAGTTTCTCAAAAAATGCTTCATCACAAACATCTATTTGAGCTTGCAATTCTGCATCCATTCTCTCAATGGAATATTGACTTTGATCATTTTTAATTTTGTTGCCCTTTTCAAGGTGAAAGAAAGCTTCGTCAAACTCACCTATAGATTCACATGCTTGAGCAAGGGCAAAATGAAAATAGGCTTTATCTCTAAGAGCTAAATCAATTCTTTTAACTTGATCCCTCATAGCATTAAGTTCATCAGCATTAAAAGAATATGTTTTTAAATTAGCTAGTGAAAAAAATGCTTCGCCATGATCTGGTTTTATTTTATATGCAGATCGATAGCTTTGAATTGCTTGATCAGTTTGCCCAAGCGTCTTTTGAGCATGGCCCTTTGATGTAAACGTACTGAAGTTATAGGGATTCTTTTCAATAATATTGTCTAATAACCTTATAGCCTCTTCATGATCACCATTTTGCATAATTTCGCTGGCTTTATGAGCTTGATATGCATGATTATCTGGAAACTGGTCACATAGAATGTTTACTTGGTCCATGGTTTCAGCAAATTTTTGTTTCTTGCGCAGAATAGTTGCATATTTCATTCTAAGATCGCCATCATTAGGTTCAAACTCCACAGCTTTTTGGAGCAAAAACTCTGCATCATCAAAATAACCTAATCGATTTGCAATTTCAGATAAGAGAGACATTGCATATGTGTGAGTTGGATTCTTTTTTAAAAAAGCTCTACATTGTCTTTCAGCTAAACCAAGTCTTCCTTCATTCATAATTTGATCTATATAAAGCAAGGCAGGAGGCAATGATTGCAGTTTTTCAATTTGTTCACGAGCATGATCAGCAGCAGGTTGATTATTTTTTTTTGTGAAATATTTATAGAGTAAGCTCCAAGATGCTAATAATGCAGGATTCAGCTCACATGCTTGCCTGTAATGGATCACTGATTTAGTCTCATCGCCCATGTCTCGATAAATATGACCTAATTCCTGATATGCTCTACCCATATCAGGAGCAATAGTCATCAGTCGCTCAATAAATTTTTTTGAATCATCAAATTTTTTTAAATACCTAGATGAAACCGATGCGAGATATAAACTATCAATGTGATTTGGGTCGTCTTTCAGGATTATTTCAAAAAGCACAAGTGCATCTTGAAACCTATTTTCTTTTACAGCCTGCCTTGCCTCGCTTAAATCAACTGAAAGAGAAGCATCGTCTGAATTGAATTCTTTGTTATTCATTGAATAATTATTTTAACAAAAATAAAAAGGGAGCCTAGGCTCCCTTTTTAAAATTTACTTTTAAAAATTAAAAGTTGCGCTTAAACCTCACACCAAGTGTAGTTGGTCTGATATAAGTTACACGCATCCTATCAAAGACATAGTTATTACTGATTTCACCTCTTTCATCAGTTACATTATCAATGTAAACCTCTGCAAGCCACATATCATTACTAACACCAGCCCTTAAATTAAGGTAGCTATAACTATCTTGCTTAGCTTTATTTGGTTCAATAATATCTGAATAGCTTTCATCAGAGAACACAAATTGTCCTTGGAAATGGCCCATATTACCACCACTCATAGACCACTCTTTTCTTGCGGCAACATTACCTTGCATTCCAGGAGCAAAAGCTAGCTCTTTTCCAGCAACTACATCTCCTGAGGAAGTAAGAGTTTTTGTGATTTCAGTATCTAATAATGAAAATGCTCCTGAAATCATCCAACCATCGAGATTAGGATAATATACAAAATCTCCTTCCAGTCCTGTGATTTCTGCATCTGCTGCATTATCTGAGAAGAATAAATTAGTGATGCTTGGATCAAGAATTGAGGTTTGCAAACCTTCAATATCAACCATAAACATACTACCGTTGAACCTTAATTGGCCATCACTAGAAATAGATTTCCAACCAAACTCATAATTGGTTACTTCATCTGATTCTGTAATAAATGGAACTGTATAACTTCCATCGGAGGTAGAATCACCACCAGGACGATTTAAAAGACCTGGCCTGAAACCTTCTGACATTGTTACGTAATACATAAGATCCTCAGAAGGATTCCATGAGTAAGTTACTTTTCCAATGGTTCCATCAGTTTCGGCTTTATCAGGATGATCCATTGCATCCAAAGCAGGGTTACCTGAATTTCCTCCAGGCCCATTATATTTGTTAGATAAATTTGTTCCGTATCTTTGTCGATCATTATGATCTGCTCCAGCAGGAATGAAGCCTGTAGAGAAAGAGGAGTTCGCACTTCCCTCTAAATCAACTTCTATATCATAATATCTTAATCCCACAGTTAGCTCTGATGTCTCTGTGACATCGATACTCAGCTCACCAAAGTATCCAAGCTGCTTATCTGTTCTTCTGATATCATTGAAGAACATAACTGGTGGTTCGACTGGGCCTCTACCAGAATGCCATCCTGCTCCAGCCCATGAGGAACTTCCTGTGAGTGGAACACCTGTTACTGACGTATCTGTTAGAGCCCAATTTTTTCCATATCCAATGTCACTTACTAGTGCTCCAGGATATGTAAACTTGTTGTATTCAGTTAGCTCAAGATCACTCATGAACACTCCAGCTGTAAGACTCATGGTATCGCTCAGTGGCGCATTGATTCTTAGTTCATGAGTTTGAACCTCAGAATCTACTAATGAATCAACATACAAGTCAGCAGTTCCACAATCACCAGTTGGAACATTTCCAGGTGCAAAAGTTGTGTAAGTTACGTAGTAATCACATATGTAATACGGTATGTATTGTCCAACAAAAAGATAATCTGTGTAATCAATTCTTTGATCAGAGCTTCTATCAGTGTATGCACCGGCATAAACAACTTCTAAATCACCAATAGAACCTTCAAGAGTTAAGCTAACGTTGTCATACTCATCTTCAATATGATCATCATGGAATCTTTTTACTTCAAGATCACCAAGTGTAGGATCTGCAAAAAAGACACCGTCTGACTCAATTGTTTGAGTTGAAACTGATAGTAAAGCGTCCCAATTATCATTTAACTCTGACTTAATGCTTGCTCTAAAGCCTTCATAAGTTGTTGAATTAACATCTTCTTCAACAATTGAATTTACGCTAGGAGTAACAACATTAGTTAAATCAGCATTCGCTCTCCAACCATTTCTTTTTGAAGCAACTGGAAGACCATTAGATCTAACTGTTCCAGCAGGTCTCCATGCAGCAGAATCTTTAACGCTAACTGATCCAGCAACTTGATCAATGTATCCGCCTCTTCTATCCCTGTAAGCAACAAATCTTAGAGCGGAAGTATCACTTAAAGGTATGTTTGACATGTATTCAACTTTGGAACCCATATCACCTTCAGGCATGTATCTTGACTCAACCTCTAAGCTGCTTGCTGACTCTCCAATTACAGGTTTATTTGTAATCATTCTAACAACACCAGCCTGTGAGCTAGCACCAAACAGAGTTCCTTGTGGTCCAGATAGAACCTCAATACGATTAACATCAGCTGCATAAACGTCTAAGTTTCTGCCTGGATAAGCTAGGGGTTGCTCATCAAGATAAAAAGAGACGTTTGGAGCTAAACCTCCAACACCAGCTGTTGTTAAGTTAGGGGTTGTAGAGGCGAGACCTCTTATATATATAGTACTTTGTCCTGGACCTGAGCCACCTGCAGTAACACCGGGTAACTGTAACAAGTAGTCTTCAAATACATTAATACCTTTTTCTTCAAGTGTTTCTTCACCTAAAGCATTAACAGTAAGAGGAACATCTTGCAAACTCTCACTTTTCTTTCGTGAGGTAACGACAACCTCTTCAATGGTAGCCTGAGTTTGAGCTGAAATATAACCACTGTATGCAGAAGCGTTAATAATGGCTAATGTGGATATAGCAGAAAGAATCTTCCCGCCAAAGTTTTCAAATACCTTACTCTCATAGGCTTTATTTGTTATTTTTTTTAAAAGTTTTATCATGATTCCCCCCAACAGGATCAAATTAAAGAATTTTCTCTAAAAGAGACATGTCTAAACCATAACAAATGAAACTCTAAATTTTAAGTAAATATCAAAAAAACACCCTTTATTTTCTAAAATACGTATTTTTTAGTGATTTTAAGTAGACTCTTACCGAAATGTTTAAAAATATTGCTCCGAGACGGTTCATTTTCTCAATTATTCTAATTGCTGGATTTATTGGTCTAACACTATATAACTTGGGTGAGGCTGATAGATTATTTGCTGACATCCAAAAACAGCTCTCTGACGGCCTTGGATGGCTAATCATTTTACTGGCAAATGGTTTTCTAGTATTTGTAATATATTTAGCCTTTAGTAAGCATAAAAAAATTAAACTTGGAGGGCCAGACGCTCAACCAGAATTTTCAAATGTCAATTGGATAGCAATGCTATTTAGTGCTGGATTAGGCGTGGGCTTATTATTTTATGGAGTAGCTGAGCCTGTATTGCATTTTAGCTCTGATGCACTCCATGGAACAGAAGCATCCTTTTCTGATAAAGCAAACCTAGCTATGAATCTTTCCTATCTTCATTGGGGATTTCACGGCTGGGCTATCTACGGAATAGTTGGCTTATGTTTCGCCTACTTTACTTACAATAAAAATCTACCTTTTCGGGTAAGCTCTTTTTTCTCAGGCCAATTCACACAAAATATTTGGGGGCGAGTCTCTTTGGATGTAATTGCAATCATCGCAACCATATTTGGTATCGCAACCTCACTTGGCTTGGGAGCAAATCAAATTAGTTCAGGCCTTGGTTACATGGAAATTCTTGAAGAAAGCTTCATGAGCACAATTGGAATTGTTGTCGTGATAACACTTATGGGGTTAATCAGTGTTGTGTTAGGTTTGAAAGTTGGCATTAAAAGATTGTCACAACTAAATATAATTCTGTGTGCAATCTTGCTCTCGATAATATTTTTTGGTGGTCCAACAAGCTACATATTAGATGGATTGGTTCAAAACTTGGGCTCATACCTTCAGAATCTCTTAAGCCTATCAACCAACACTAATGGATATTTAGATTCTTCTTGGCAAAATGGCTGGACTCTTTACTACTATTCTTGGTGGTTTGCATGGTCACCATTTGTAGGGTTGTTTATTGCCAGAATTTCTTATGGCAGATCAATTCAAGAATTTTTAATTGGTGCAGTTTTGGTTCCATCTTCAATCGTTTTTCTATGGATGGGTGTTTTTGGTAACGCTGCTCTGTATCAAGAGTTTATTGATCCAAATTCTCTCAGTACAGCAATAAATAATGACATTGCAGTGTCACTATTTGTCTTCCTAGAGAACTTTCCCTTATCACAATTGCTCATGGGGCTGGCAATTGTAATAATATTAACGTTTTTTGTTACCTCCTCTGATTCAGGTGCATTGGTGACCTCTATGTTAACGGCAGCCAAGAAAGAAAATACCAAAGACGAGCCTCCAATGATCTTAAGGGTAATCTGGGCTATATCCCTTGGAGTGATTGCTATTGTGCTCTTAGCTGGAGGTGGTATTGGAGCTCTACAAACATCAGTCATAGTTACCGGCGTCCCCTTCGCAATACTGGTAAGTTTTGCTGCAAGAAGTCTTTTAAAAAGCCTTAATCAATAGCCTTAGTTAATATTTTAGTTTTGGCACAATAATTGCTCTATTAACGGTAATTATGGAGTCAACATGTTTGAATATTTAAACAACTTATTTAATTTTTGCAATCAATATCCACTTAGCTCAGCAGCCTTTTTTATCTGTGGATTTCTAATCGGTGAAGTCTATTTTTAAAAAATATATAGCTATTATATAACTCGAACAAAAGCATCTTTTAATTAAACAATCTAAAAAAAATCTCATATCTATTCTAAGAAGATATAAATTCAGTATAGAATTTGTTAGATGAGTGAAACATCAAAAAATAATAAAGAAATTGCGATTAAATTTTTTAATTCTTTAAGCTCAGGAACTGAAGATTATTTAGATTTTTATACAGATGATTCGACTATTTGGACTGCTGGAGATAATGCAATTGGTGGCACAAGAAGTAAAAAAGAAATAGTAGAATTTGCTCAAGGTATCCTTGCAGCATTTCCAAATGGCATCACTTTTAATATTACTGGAATGACTGCAGAGGACGATAGAGTGGCGGTTGAGGTTAGCGGTGAATCGATTCATGCCTCTAGGAAACCTTATAATAATAAGTATCACTTTTTGCTAATTATTAGAGATGGAAAAATTATCCAACTCAAGGAGTACATGGATACACAGCTAGCTGCAAAAATACTTTTGGGTGAGTGATTTAAAAACCATGATTAGCCCAATTAATACTGAATCACAAATTCAGCATGAGTTAGAGGCTCTTGAAATCTTCAATCTCAAGGAAATTCAACAACAAAAAGAGCAGGTTCGAAAATTTTGGCTTGATCTAGTAAAACCTTCAGAAGTCATGTTGAGCTGTTTCGATGATGCGTTTGAGGAAGTGATGTTTGGCGCTGTAATTTGGGCACTTAATCAAGATCCTAATTTTCCAAAAGTTATTACCATAAGCAGAGTGCCTCATAGAATTAATGATCAAAATATTCCTGGGTCTAGATGGGGAATAGATAACCCAGACTCAATTTACCGAGTCATCCCAATTGGTGACTCCCAATCGTATGTCATCAGAGGGAAACTGGGCAATCAATTATTTAATGAAAATCATTTCACTCTT
>CABXUO010000024.1 GCA_902515455.1 uncultured SAR86 cluster bacterium | reverse complement strand
GTGCTCTATTGGTACAGGTGTCTCAATAGCAGAGTATTGCAGAATCATTTCCTGCTCATCACACTTAAGAATTTTTTCAGTAATCTCGCCCATTCCTTTCATTTCAAAATACCGACAATCGTCACTTAGTGTTATATCTTCAATAGAAGGAACCCAATCGCATCTTGCTACGTCAGACAAAATTGCCCACAATTCGTTTGCTGAACAATGAAGTTCTGTTTCCTCTTTAAGAATCTTCATAAATTTTCAAGGCTTTTAATTTTCTTGGAAATTTTTCTCTCTAACATATCCAACTCTGGTTGTTTTAAAATGTTTTAAAGGAATGCCAAGGCGATTAATAGTCTCTAATACATCTTGTGAAACATCGCCATAAATTTCAATTGTAAAGCCATCAGCTAACTCAGCGTGCTTTGCAACATATTCTTGCACTGGTGGATTGGCATCATGTTTTATAAAAGCATTGCTGTTTGAATAAACCTCTGTCCATGTAAATGCTAGAGGATCGTTAGGATCAGCATCAAAGTTATGAAACAGCATTCCTGGCTCACTCAATTCAACCGCTTTATCAACTTCATCAGCTATTTCAAGGTACTCTTCCACCATACCTGCTTTTACTTGAATGCGAGCAATAAGAATAAATGGATTTTGCCCATCCATAATTAGATCCTCATGATGTCCGGCATGAATAAAACTAATTGAAGAAACGTATATGAAAATAGTAAGAAAAAATTTCATTTTAGTAAGTATTGATTAAAAAAATTTATTCTAACCCATTGATTGGCTATTTAGCATACGAATTTGCACCAAGGAAATGAATCGAAACATAAGGCTCATCTCCAATCACCCAGCTATCATGGGGTCTAGATGGAACATAAAAAATATCGCCTGCTTTCATTACAGTAGTTTCTCCATCTGGAAATGATGCTGTTGCACTTCCTGAAACAACCATTCCAACATGCTCAACATCACAAAAGAGTTTTCCTAAACCAGGACCAACATCTTCAGACCATTTCCAGCCAGGTTGATATGTAGCTCTTCCTAGCACCATGTTATTAATAGTAATTTTCTCAAATTTACCTTTTGCAAAATTTGTAATCTCATCAGGTTGATCAAATCTTTTTAGTATTACTTCTAAATCCTTCATTTTTTTATTGCTCTGCTTGCAATAGCACTTCTTGAGGTAAACAAAATGCTGATCTCTCAAGCTGCCATATTTTTGAAATCATATCTGTATCAAGAATGCCATAAAAATGAGGAAATTTGCCATTCCTGTTATCAGGGTTATTTGAAACTTCGTATTTAAGATTATTTTTAATTTTAGAAAGATTGATCTCTAAAAGAACTACCCTTTGTTCATTTTCAAAATACAATGAGAGAGTAGCATTCAATTGAGATGCTTTTGAAAGATGCACAAAACCATCTTTTAGATCTAGTTTGGTTAATATTTTTGATGAGGCTTTACCTTTACTCCATTCCTCTTCAGTTAATATTTTGTAAACATTATTTGTCATGTTAAGTCTCGGTCACACTTGAAAAAATTAAATACTTTTTGAATTTATTCTTTTACATGAGTAACTGGTGGGCCAAAGATTACTTTTATTACCTCAGATAAACTATTTTTTTGCTTTAGTTCCTTAATCATAGACACCCAAGCCATAAAGGTAACTTTAACTGGATTGAAGGTATTAACATTATTTACAAGTCCAAATTTTACCTCCTCTTGTTCTGGCTCAAAGGTACCAAACATCCGATCCCAGATAATTAATAAATTTCCATAATTTTTATCAATATATTGTTTGTTTGAGCCATGATGAACCCTGTGATGGGACGGAGTATTGAAAATCCATTCAAGCGGTCCCAATTTACCAATGACTTGAGTATGTCCAACTATTCCCCATAAGGTACTTATTACTCCAGCTACTGCAATGATGGTTGGATCAAATCCTAATAATGGCAATACCATAAAAAAAGGTATCTTAGAGATTGGTCCAAACCAAGCCTGCCTGAATGAAACTGCGAAATTCATTTCCTCACTAGAATGATGGCTAAGGTGAATAGCCCAAAGAAATCTAATGCGATGAGACATTCTGTGATAAACATAAAAAACTAAATCGATGCTTATAAAAGTCATGATCCACAGAACCCAAATAGGAATCTCATTTACAAAATCAAAGACCCTAAACTGATATAGGTGAATATGAAAAGCTAAAACTATGCCTTTGATTGCAAAAGCAACGATTATATTTCCTAAAAGTAAACCAACGGTGCAGAGCGTGTCACCCCTTTTGTAAAAGTTTTGGTTTCGAAAATTTGAAACCAAAATTTCTAAAAAAATCATCGCCAGGACTATTGGAGTACCAATAGCATAAACCTCATTTACAGATATTACAGTCATTAATTGATTAACGTATTTTTCTAACTCTTATGGCAACTTTTTTGCCAGTTACTCTGAGAATATGGCCGCTAATAACAGCTTTGGAAATAATCACTTTTTGTGATTTTTTTACTGGCAGCCTTTTGTAAACAGAATCTAAAGATCGCCAGACCTGGCCATTATCAAGGGTGATATCAATTTTATAATTTCCAGTTTTCTTTACACTCACTATAGTGCCAAAGACGTCTTTATCTTCTTCTTTTCTAAGTTGCTTTTCTATTTGTTGTGCCTTCTTTAATTCACTCTTTACTTTTTTTAATTCACTTTCTGTTTCTTGGATTTTAATTTGAGCTTGTTTCAACTCCTGAGAAGATTCAGCAGATTTAACTGGCTCAATTTTGATTTTATTAGGAGGAGGCTTGTAGTAATTTTCTGCCTTTTCCATGGATGGTGAACTTTCTTTCTTTTCTTGAGGTGCCGAACTCAAAAGAAAACTGTCATAACACTTTAATCTAAGATTAGGATCTTCAATTTTTGCACAATCTTCAATGCTTTTTTCATTTGAAAAAGAAAAGCTACTGAGAACAAACATTCCTAGACAAAATATGGTTTTAAATTTCATATGTTTAACCAGTATATCAAAATGCTTGGAGTAAGATTTAATAAAAGAGCTGTTTAGTGTTCAAACAATAGCTCAATTAATAATTGATTAAATTCAACAAATGATTGTTTTACTTCAGAAGAAATATCTATCATTTCATTAAACGGACCATCACAGATTTCCTTGATATTCCTTCTTTTAATAAAATTAAGCGCCTCATACTTTCGAATGATTTCTGTATATTTTTCTGGTGCATTGATATTCTTGGGATATACACATGCTACCCTTTTTCCTGAAGAAATGGCTTCAGACAACATTGTTGAGCTATCTTCTGTAACAAATATGTTTGTTGCTACGTACAAAAGATGAGGAAAGCTTCCTCTTTTATTCTCAGAGTGAAATAGAACTGAAAATGAGGTGTCATATTCTGATTGAATGATATTTTCAACTTCAGTGGGTGTCCTTGGTGAGGTTATGAATAGTGGTTTTGTATTACTATGTGTGCAAAAGTCAGAAAAATTCTTCAATATTTCATCCCATTCAGTCTCATCATATTTATATCCAATTCCATTGCCTCCCAATATCAATAATGAAAACTTATCTTCATACAAATTATTTTCTTTTATAAAAGTTTCTCCTGCACGCATACATTGAGCAGGATCAAATAAATTTGGCACAATGTCTGGGCTTAGATTATTTTTTAAGGGTGAAATCTTCTTTGTTGTAATGTATGCGGTAAAGTCTTCAACATGCCAATCTCTTTTAGAGCTTAAATGAATATTTTTTGCGTTATTTTTTTTTGTAAGAGCCAAATTTAAAGGAGCAAGATTTGCTCCTGAAGATATAAAAATATCTATGTTGCTAAAAGATGAAAATGTATAGCACTTGGTAATTAAATTTATGTTATTTAGATTTGGAAATCTGGATAATTTTCTTGAAATAAATTTTAAAACTCCTCTTATTGGCCTTACCCTCCATCCAACAGAGATAGTTGTTACATTTATTTTTTTACCAGAATCAACTAAATTTTTTATAACCCCTAGAGCCTGCCCATCATGCCCAGAAATACCTTCGGTAAGATGGCCAACATTAATTTGCATTTTTAAATAAATCCCTCAATTTCCTTGATAATCTTTCCAAACTGAAGTTTGTTTTAATATTTTTCTGAGCATTTTGTGCTAATAAATATCTTTTTTCATGATTGCTGATAGCTTGAATTGAATTTTTTATTTGATCGGGAGAAGAAAAATCTATATAAATTCCACCTTTTTTTTCGGGATCTGCCCCAAGAATTTCGATGGCACCGTCAGTTTTGGTTGTAATAATCGGCAATCCACTCATCATAGCCTCTCCAATTATTAAACCAAATGGTTCCTCTAAAGAAGGTATGCAAAAAACATCTGCTTTTCTAAACTCATCATGCAAATTTTCAGTCCACCCAATCAATTGGATATTTTTTAAAGTTAAATCATTTATTTTTTTTCTTATCTCGGCTTCAAGTGGCCCTGATCCAAAAAGTTCTATTTGTGCTGGAAAATTATCTTTTTGCAATCTTTCAGCTGCATTTAGTAAGTCATAAAAACCTTTTTTTGCAATAAATCTGCCAGCAGAAATTACTTTTAAAACTTTATTTTTTTTTATGGTTGAGGCTAGTGGTAAATGTTCAAAGCCATGAGGAATCACTATATTAGTAGATTCATTATCAGGGTAACGCGAAATAAATCTTTCGTATCCCGCATGAGTTATAAATATGTTAGTAGCCTTATGAAAAGTATTTCGCAGCTTGCCAGAATGATTAATCATTCCAAGTTTAAAACTATATTGATTCAAAAATTTAATCAGTTTTGAGTTATGAATAAATATCCATTTAGAGTCTTGAATTAAACTCTTATATTTTCGCTTTAAAGTAAATCTGGTTAAAAGATGAAAATAAAGTAAAGATTTTTTTATAGAAAAAACCTTAACATTAGATAAATTTAATAAATCATCTTTCACAGCAGCATCGCTGGGCAGAATAATAAAGTGTTTTTCGCCAATTAAATCAAGGGCTTTGGAATAAGAAATTAAGCTGCTCGCAATTCCGCCCTTTTTGCGATCAAGGGTGATAGACAATATCATCTGTTTTTTCGTTTATCGTTCCAGTAGACACCTTTCAGATATTGCTTATATAGAAACTGAGAAAGTTTATTGTCAGTATGATCTAAGCCGCTATCATGATTCGTTGAGTTACTCTTGTTTTTCCAATATAAATGATCAAAAAATCTTCCAAAAACAAAAACGATTAGGAAAAATAAAATTGCTGATATAAAAAAAATTAAGGCCAAAGTAAATTGCTCCAAAAAGACTAATGCAGCTGATAAAAGAACCAAAAGAATAGATATATACATTTATTAATAGTTTATACCTATAAATTGTTTTGGTGAAAGCGGTTAATTATTTTTATGAGAGAAAGTTCATCAAATATCAGCAGATCTTTTTTTAAACTCTAGAACGGTAGCATTGATGCAATATCTAGGCATTCCATTTGGCCCGTCAGAAAAAACATGACCTAGATGTATATCTGAAGTCACTGATCTGATTTCAGTCCTACGCATTCCATAACTATTGTCTGGCTTTGAATAGACTGACCCTTCAATGGGTTTAGTAAAAGACAGCCAACCTGTTGCTGAGTTGAATCTGTCTCTAGTATCAAATAGTGGCGCTCCACTTAGCTTATCCACAAATATACCATCGGGTGTATTTTTAAAAATCTCATATTCTTTACAAAATCTGGCATCAGTTCCTTTTTCAAATGCAACCCTGTAAGCCTCTGAGTCACCCAACTTAAAGAAACCAAGAGCTTGATAAAATTCCTTTGGATTTAAATATCCTTGGTGAGCAAATACCTCTTTGCCATTATTTAAGAAAATAATAGTTGGAGTGGCCCATGTAGGAGAATTAATCTCAAGCCTATCTAACTGGTTTGCAAATCTATTGATAACTGGAATATCGCCATCGTAATTATTAACAACATTTGCATTAAATTTTTCACAGTAGGGGCAAAACCCTTCCGCTTGAATAACTAGTATTTTTTTTTCAGTCAAAAGCACAGAGTTATCTATTAAAGGTACTTCATTGGTTTTAGCAAACTTGACTCCCGTGGAGTGATCTGGACAGTAACCATTTGGATTTTTTGCAATGTAATCTTGATGATAGTTTTCAGCTTTAAAAAATTTTTCGATTGGTTTAACTGATGTGGCCATAAGTCCATACCCTGCATTAGATAAGAGTTCTTGAAAAGTTTGCATAACCCTTTCAATAATCTTCCTTTGTTCTTCATTGGCATACAAAATAATAGATCTATATTGAGTACCAATGTCATTACCCTGTCTGTTAATTTGAGTCGGATCATGAGATTCAAAATAATGCATTAAAAGTTTTTCTGTTGAAATAATATTCTTGTTGTAAGTGACCTCAACTACTTCAGCGTAGTTATCAGCATTAAATTTATTTCTTAACTTTGTAATCTCTCTATAGGTTGGTCGAATACCTCTACCATCAGCATATCCAGAAACTGCATCAATGATACCTGGTAAAGCCTCATAACCTTTTTCCGCTCCCCAAAAACAGCCTGAACCGAGAACAATTTTTTCATAATGAATAGTCGCTTCGTTAACGCTTGAAAGGGAAAATAGGCTAAAAAAAGAAGCTGTAAATAAAAATAATGATAGGGTTATTTTTCTCATTAATCTAAATGCTGAATAAGTAAAGTAGGCACATTATGATTGTGAGATTTAATAGTTGCAACAAGGGTTTTTTCTTTGACTCCTTTCAAGATAGGACTAATTTCAATCCCTTCAGCCATCATTCTTTCATGAGCCTTTTCTATGTCTTTGACCTCCCAAGCAAGTCCCCACATCTGATCACCAGGTGGCAAATCATCTTCTTGTTCAATTACCTCAATGGTAGTTTGGTTAAGTCGAAAAAAAAGCATCCGTTTCTGCCAATGCTCAATGACTTTGTCTAATGCAAGACGAATGTTAAAAGTATCTTTATAGATTTTTATGAAACCATCAGCATCATTAGTATTAATTACTACATGGTCTAATTTGTGAGGAGATGATGGCTCTATGCTTTCGGGCTGAGGAAGATCTCCCTCAGTGTGCTCAATGACAAAAGAAAAGATGCCTCTTGTTAAATCTGGGGGTAAAAATAGATTTTTCCATTTTCTTAATTTTTGATCGGCAGAATTTTTGCCCTCGCCATCTGTAGGCTCGCCCAAAGGAAAGCCATGATTTTGAAGGGATTGATAAACGCCATTAATATCCTTTGTTGCGAATACCATTCCAATTAAGCCATCTCCAGTATTTTTTAAATAATGATTTATTAAATCTGCACCTAAACCCTCGCCGGTTGGAGATAAGAGCTCAAGATAGGTATTTTGGAAATTAAATAGGGCGTTACTGGTTCCAAGGCTTTTGTGCATACCAGTCCAAACTGGAGGCGTGCCCATTATGATTTGATAGTTATGTGTGGCCTTTTCTAAATCTTCAACGGCAATGATTAAGTGATCAAGGCTTTTAAACATTTTGACAAAATAATGAGTCTTATTCGCTTAGGCTAGTAAACACTCGATTTATAAAGCCGAGCGAACCGGTTTCTGGACCGTAGATCTTATCAAAGTCCTCAGTTGGTTTAGTATCTTTAATTTCTTGTAACGTTTTTCCTTCCTCTATTAATGCGGCAACTCTTGAGCGAACAGTTTTTAACATAGATATGTATTCCCTTAGAGTTGCTGTATTTGTAACTGGTCCATGTCCAGGAATCACTATGGTGCTTTCATTTATCTGCTTAAGGGTGTCTTCACAAAACTTAATCATTCCATCAATACTTCCTCCGCTTCCAACATCAATAAATGGATAGCCAGAATTATTAAAAACATCTCCCAGATGAACTGCATTTTGTTTTTTGAAAAAGACTGCTGTATCTCCGCTGGTATGAGCTGATGCAAAGTTTTTTAAATCAATTTCACCACCATTAAAGTAAATCTGCATTCCGTGATCATATGTCAATACTGGTAAAGCTTTCTCAGGATACGGTTGCTGTTTATATTTGGCAATTACCATATTGATGACCCCTCCTTTTGCCATGTCTGCTCGCGCATTAGCATGAGCTACAATCTTAGTCCCTTGCGGACCTAATGCATTATTACCCTCAGCATGATCAAAATGCCAATGAGTATTAACAGCATAGTCAACTGCCCCGCCTCCAACTTTTGAAATTGCTGCCTGAACTTTATCCATAACCTGGGGGAATTGATCATCAACAATCAAAACCCCGTCATCACCAATAGAAACGGCTATATTGCCGCCAACTCCAAAGAGCACATAAAGGCCTTCTGAAACCTTTTGTGTTTGGATTTCAGCCTCTTCAAAGTTCCATCCAAAAGCATGCGAAACTTCATCTAAATTCATAACATCTTCATGATCTGCAGCCTTAAGATTGCTGGGTATAGAGATCATAAAAGTTATTACCAAAGCTAATGTAAATATTTTCATAAGTGGCTCCTCAAAAATACTTGAAATTAATTATTACAACTTCAAAAAGCAGACTGATATATCTATGAAATTTTATTAAAGCAATCTTTGGCATCAATCATGACAGGAACAATCAATTTTCCTGCAGATTTGATAATTTTTATAGTGTGCAAAAGCAACTATTAAAGAGCCTATAAATGTTAAAAACTGCTCAGTAGATTCTCCAAAAACTCCTTCGCCGAAAAAAACTGCAAATATTAAGAGCCATAAGCCTGCTATACCAATAGATAAATACGAAGAGACTTTGTGATTTTTATATCCGTTAATCAATGCATAGAGACTGATAGGCAGGACTAAGATAAGAAAGACTTTATGAATAAGTTCGTTATCTATTGAAATTGCTAAGAAACCCGAAGTTAGGATTAAAAACGATGGCATTAAAAGACAATGAATCATGCATGCCAATGACAATGTAATTGAAATCTTGTCTGAATTAAGTTGAGTGTTCATAGAGTTTGAAGGATTGATTCTATTTAACATCAGTATTTATCGCAAGTATTTTTTATAACAATAACCTTAAGCTTACAGAAGTAAGGCATTTTTTTCTATCCTGCTAATAGCAAAGTAATAAATTGGTGTTAACAAGACTGTAATTGCAATCACTTGAGGTCCGAATAATTCAAAAAATGTGAAAGTTGTTAAACCAGCAATGAATAGCACGAATATTTCTAGGTAGCTTTTAATAAACCCCTCACGCAAAGCAAATTTAAATATAAAAAAGTTCACGGGAAGATAAAGCAATATGCCTGTTATAGTGCCTGGGCTAAAGTCAAAAAAATAAAAACTAAAGAAAATGTGAAACAGTGCATTCACAACTTGTGTGGTCATTAAAAAAAAGAGGACTATATGAGCGCTGCCACGATTGTTTTTAATTAAATGAATAAAGACAAATATTAATAATAGTGAGATAAGTCTTATTAAGACTTCTTCTGTTGATAGCGCATTGTTGTCAGGAAAGTAAGTTGATCGCCATTCTCTGAAATTAAAAATGATGTGTTCCTCAAAATGATGAATGGCATAGATTAATGGTCCCAGAACAATTAAATTTTTAAACTTGTTCATTAGTCATTACCAATTATCGCGAAGTCCTCTCAATCCTACGAAAGTTTTCTGGCGGTCTAAGCTAGCGACATCTATTTTTAAGGAATCTGCTATACCAAGTCTTACCCGATGCTCATCTAACCTAAAAAAAACATTGATTTGCCTTTCTAATCCAATGTCACTTATAAAACTTTCAGCATCAAGTCCATTATTAAATTTTTCTTTTAATTCTTTGGCAGACTGATTATCTGGCTCTCGGTCTAACGTAAACTCTAAATTATTTTCAATATAGTCATGCCCAGGATAAATACGCACGTTGTCTGAAAGTAAAAAAATCTGCTCTTCAAATGTTTGGTGCATGATTATGGGGTCTCCTCCAAAATCACATCGCCCGACACCTGCATTGAATAAGGTATCACCGCAAAATAAAGCAGGCTTATTTGAATCATTTCCCTCAAAATATAAACAAATATGACTCATGGTATGGCCGGGAGTATCCATTATCTTCAAGGTTAAATTCCCGCATACTAACTTATCTCCAGCATTTAAACCTCTATCAACATTAGGGATAGTTTCCATGGCTTCACTGTGAGCAACTAATTCAGCGCTAGTTGCAGATATAACAGGATCATTACCCCCTATATGATCATGATGATGATGGGTGTTAGCGACTATTTTGATTTCTAAGCCCATATCATTCGCTGTCTTAAGACATAAAGCATGATCCAAGGGATCAATTGCAATAGCCTCATGAGTTTTTTCACATGCCAATAAATACATGTAATTTTTGAGATTATTTCTAATAGGTATTTGCTTAATTAGCATTTAGTTTTTGGCACACCAAAGATTAACGATGAATGGAAGGAATTAATGATATGTTTATATATTGCTTATTTGCAACAATCGCAATTACAGCAGCTACAGCATTCACACATAAGAGTAATATAAACTAAATTTGCAAACATTTCATGTTTGGAAAGAATCTGGACACTTAAGCTAATCTATTTCTTGATAAAGAGTCTATCAATTAAATTTAACTGATCTTGATATATGTTTTCTCCATTAACAAGGACAGAAATCTTGACGGAGAAAAAGCCTCCAATGAAAACCTCTATAGAATCAATATTATTAGAAAAATTATAACTTTTTAAAAAGGGTTTACTCGTATCCGGTACCATGCTGGTATTTTGATCAAGATGCTGTTCATCGACATATAAATCTGAAGATCCCTTTAAGTCCCAACCCCACCAATTAGAGACCAAAATATTATGATCTTGGTAATTAATCTCCCATTGCTTAAGGTTGGGTTTTTTCTGCATCAAATTATTTTAATGTATATGCCTTAATAACAAATGTATCTTTTAACATATCAATATCTATAACATCAAAATTCTGCGTTCCATCACTAATCTGAACAACTTGTCTTATTTGTAACATTGAACCATCACGTGTCCATACTCCTCGGAATGCTCCTGCAGCAACATTGTTTGCATCTATCGCACCTCTTCCATTTCCAGAAACAAAGCCGCTAGTTCTTGTGGCATAAGTCAAGTGATAAGTTACGTATACAGTCCCATACTCACCCATTTTGCCTGTGGCACTTATTGTTGTTAAATCATCACCTATATCAACATTAGTAACAGTCATTAAAGCATCAGCTTGCCGCTTAGTAAGGGTAAGATCATCACTTGCACTAAATGCTAATGAAGAAAATGCAAATGATATTGTTAGCAATAAAATTTTTATCATAATAATCTCCAAAAAATAAAAATATTTTTAATTAAAACACATTTCATAAAATTTGGCTTATTAATAACTATTTTTAAGATTATTATTATTTGGTTAAAAAATATTATTAAATTTATAATAGAAACCAATTAGACAAAGGTTTTTTATCATTTGTACTCATAATGTACGCATAATATATAGAGTTGTACTCACGGAAACCTAATATTAAGTATTTAGCTTAGGTCTCCTTCCCTAGAACGTCATAAATAGTCTCATTACCTTCAATGCTAAGGTATAAATAACCAAAAAAAAGCCACTGAAAAATCAATACTGCATTTAATAATATTAGTGTTAATCTCCAACTACCATCAGAAATAATATTTAAGTAAATAGCCATAACTGAAAAAATAGCGAGATAAGCTATTTCATAGTGCTGCATGTATATTGAAAACATCTTTTATTAATTTTTTTTATATTAAAATAGACCTTAAATCCATCGCCTAGTTTTTTCTTTATAAATTTCAAATTCATCTCGAAATAGACTCAACATAGCATCTTCCTCTGGGAGGATTTGAAATTTTGTAATAAACATTATAAATAATGTAGTAACTATTAATCCTCCTAATAAATTAAATTTAAAGGATAAAGAAAGCAAAATTAGTGCCATACCGAGATACATAGGATTTCTTGTAAAACGAAAGATCCCAGATATTACCAAATGAGAGGCTTTAGAGGGCTGTAGTGGATTTACTGTGGTTTTATATTTTTTAAATGAAGCAACTGCAAGACAGAATACTAATAATCCTAGAAATAAAAAAATAACACTAAATACATTAATCAAATTAGAGTCATATTGAGGAAATAACGGGTTGGAAAAAAAAATTATAAATCCAGAAATCAAAGTGACTATTGGAGGCGGTATTTTGTTGTTCATATAAAGATCAAACTAATAATGTAATGAAAATAACCAAAAAAACTATTGCCAATGGGAATAATTTATCTAAAAAATTTGAAATATCCTCTTTTTTAGGCAATTTTGAATAATCAATAAATGAAAAGTACCCATCAGATTCATCTTCATTTTTATGTGAAAAATTATCATTTGTGGGTACATTTAGGTTCTCAAAGTTATTATCAGCCACTTTTAGCTCCTTAAGAGTATCAATGCGTACATCAGTATCTTTTTTTGCCTCGATATCGCTTATTTCTATGGGCACATCACTATTAGCGTTCTTTCTCTCTAATTCATTAAGTTCATCTAAAATCTTATCTCTTCTCTCTCGAGCTATACTAATATCATTTGTTTCTAAAGATTTCTTTATGAACTCTTTTCCAATTATTGAGGATATTTTTTTGGAAACTCTTTTTTGAATAAAGTAAATATCTTTATTTTTGCCCCTTAAAACTAGGTATTTATCATTTGTACTCATAATGTACTCATAATATTAAACTTGATATTTCTAAATTGCAAATTTGTACTCACAAATTTAGATCCATTGATCATTATCTGCTGTAAATTTATTAAATGCGTCTCCGGTATTTATGACTCCCTTAGGTTCGATAAGCATTATTTTTGCCTCGTCTTCTGCAAAAGGTTTATGTTTTTTTCCTTTTGGGATGACAATCATTTCTCCCGCAGATAATTCTATTGTTTCGTCTTCAAACTCAATACCAATCTTGCCTTCAATAACAAAAAAAGTTTCGTCCGTATCATCATGTTTGTGCCAAGTAAAATCATTTTTAATTTTTACGAGTTTAAATTGATAATCGTTCATCTCCTCAATGACTTTTGGAGACCAATGATCGTTAAACTTATTAAATTTATTCTGCAAGTTAATCTTTTTCATAATTAGTCACAAGGTTACTTATCTTATCATTTTAGATTATTATAAATTCAACACCTTTAAAGTTATTAAAATGGGCAAAAAAAGATTTTTTGACGACCGATTGAAATACTTATCTTTTATTCAAAACACTGGAGAAAAGAAGGCAATTTCTGAAAAAGTTTATTCGCACATTGCTGGTTTATCGGACAACAAGTCATATTTAAGAATCTTGGATGCTGGAACAGGAGATGGAACAATCTTCTCAAACATTATTAAGAGCTTTCATAAACACCACCCTTACTCATCTCTACTAATTACTGGTAAAGAAATTAGTTACGAGGATTTGAAAAATACACTTGAAAAAATGCCAGATAGATTTGTTGAGCATCCGAACCTATTGATAACTATGACCAATGTAAAATTTTCTGAGCTAGGTCTAATTGAAAATTCAGTCAGAATTAAAGATAAAAAAGTAAAAGAATTTAATCTAGTCCTTAAAAGCAATAACTCATTTGACTTTAATTCTCAAATAACAGGAAAGCTTTTGGGCAATTTTGTTAAAAAGAATTGGGGAATAGAAATTGATAAAAATGATCACACTTCATACTCATCCCCATGCATTATTAGGGTCTATAGAGAAGACAATGAAAAGCATTTAAAAAAGTTCTTGAAAAATGATTACAAAAATAATAACTATGACCTAATTATTGCATCTCAAGCCTATAGAGCGGCATCATCTGTAAATACTAAAGTTAGAAATGTTATAGGGCCATTGATGAGATTATTAAACAAATCAGGAAAACTTTTAATAACTCATTCAATTGGGGGTGGCTCCATACAAAAAGTTTTGAAGATAGCTTTTAAGGGCAAAGAAGCTTTTCCAAATAAAGCAAAAGATATTATTGAGTACTTAAAAGATAATCCGTTTGGAGAAAACAATATTTACAACTTTTCAAAAGTTCAAACTTATCATTTCAAGTTCAAACGAGCTCCCGACCAAACGGTTACAGAATTATTTGGTCACAACACAGATGCTAAATGGTCAAATATCTTATATGTTGGCCAAATAGCAGAAAAGGATATTCAAGCATTTGAAAAAAATAAAACGCTCAAAGATAAAGTAAGAAGGGCTATAGATAGATCAAATGATATTCAATTTCAAAATGAAATATTTTGCATTACGAAGGTAAGATAATCCTTTCATTAATTAATTGTTGTATTGGGGTACATACGATGAAAAAATTTTTACTTATACTTTTTACTTTTTCTTCTTTTTCTTTTGGGCACAGTGCCAGCAAGGGAGACTTTATGGGAACCTGGAGGCTTGTTGAATATGCAATAGATGGTAAATTTCAAGATGTGCCCAGTCCTACTCCTATTAAAATGTATATGAATGGTGAATTTGTAATTATTTTTTATTTAGAAAATAAGATGCACTTCAACAAGGGTAAATATTCTCTTAAGGCCGGAAAAGCAACCGAAACAATCTTAGAAAGCAGCACTAAAACACTCATAGGCGAGGAAATATCTTTTAAACCTAACTTTATGGGTGATAAAAACTCATTCTATATAAATCTTGATTTAGGAGACTATAAATCATTTGAAAGATGGGAAAAAACCCATTGCGATGTTGTAAAGTGTGCAAAAATTAGAACTCGAAAGAATTAAAGTAAGTATTATTTTTTTAATTTAAACCTTTATTCTATCAACAAGTTTTCTTATTTCTTTGATATGATCAGTCGTCGTTCTGCAACAGCCTCCAATAACTGAAGCGCCATTATCAATCCAATCGGAAACAAAATCACTATACTCCAAATGGCTAATATGTTGATGATTATGATAATGCCATTCGTCGGAGTCAGTAACAAATCCTTCTAGCTTATTCTTTTTATATATTGAAGAATTTGCATATATACCAAAGCTTTTTTCTTTTTTAAGTTTTTCAATCGCCATGCTTGCGGTATCTGCATGAACACAATTCACCAATTGACAATCAATATCTAATTTTAAACCTTCATCAATTGCAAGATCTAATAACTCGGTGCTTGGAAGTCTGTTAAGTTTATTTCCTCTTGTAGTCCAGCTTAACCAAACTATGTCTGAAAAATTTTTAGCAGTTGATGCGGCAATAATACCCTCATATATTGATGCCATTGTTTCACAAATAATTAAATCAACGCCGTCTTTATAAATTTCACCCAAAGTTGAGTAAAACTTTTTAAGTTTTTTTTCTTTAGCGCTTAAGTCAGGTCTAAAAGTTATATGAATGGGTGGATAACATCCGGCAATCTTTGTATTTGTGCCGGTTTTAATAATAGCCTCCTTACATAATTCAAGCGACTTTTTTGCTAGATCTTCATATGACGGAGCCGTTGGCTCTCTTTTAAGCAATTCTGGCGTAGCTTGGTAATTTGATGTGGTAATTACATCAGTGCCAGCTTCAATATTATCAATATGTATTTGCTGAACCACTTCTGGCTTATGTATCAAGCAGTGTGCAGACCATATGGATGTTTTAAAACTGGGAAGATACTCTCCCCTGTTTTCAAGCTCAGTGCCCAGAGCTGAATCTAATATTAGTGGTTTTTCAATTTTCGTACTTAAAGACATTATTTTCTCCTATGTTTGCTGAACGCCATATCATTTTTCCACCTTGCCGGAGTTGGCAGGTTGGAGAGGATGTAAATCCTTCTCGTGATATTCGACCTATTTTATCAAGAAATAAGAAGATTTGATCATTAGAATTGAATTATTTAGGTTGTTTTATAACCATCAGGAAAATGTTTTATCAGGGTTTCTAGATGGCCTGCATAATTCTTCCAATAGTCTATACCTGACTTGTACATTGGCTGCCGCACTTGCTCAGAGCTGGCAGTTTTAACTGGACGCTTTGATTGGTAAAAATTTAAACAATTTTCTTCAAACTCAACATGACAAAAATCTAGTAGATCTTCAATTCTGTCATTTGGGTTGTTGATAATATCCTCATAGTTAATGGTAAAGATTTCATTTGGAAATAGCTTTTTCCAATAATCCATAAGTCTAATATAGTCTTTGTAGTATCTTGCAATATCATCAAGATCATATGTAAAGTGCTGGCCTTTAGCAAAATATTGTTTAAAGCAGCTAAAGCATGCATCCATTGGATTTCTTCTTGCGTCTATTATTTTGGCTCTTGGTAATATCAATTTTATTAAGCCTATATGAAAAAAATTATTAGGCATTTTGTCAACAAAAAATGGTTTAGAAGATCTAGCCCATTTTGTCTCATCGATGTATTTTCTGCCTAAGTCAGCAAATGATGATTGATCAAGACTAAGTAAATTATTTGGGTAACCATTTTTCGGATCGATTAATTTTATGTCTCTCGAAATTGCCAAGATATTTGGCAGCTCTTGAGTGCCTTCGATGAGCGAATGAGATGCAAGAATCTGCTCAATAAGTGTTGAGCCTGATCTGGGCAATCCCAAAATAAAAATTGGATCGTTGAACTTTGATTTTGTTTTTAAATTATAAAGATCATTATTTTTATCAAAAAAGTCTATTAGCTCATCGACGGAGATTTTATAGTCCTCAGCGTTGTAACTTATCTGCTTTCTCTGAAGCCAATTTCCCTCATCATAATGCTTAAATGATAAATCAAATTGTTTATTTGATTCATAGGCTTTTCCAAGAGCAAAGTGCATCTGAATCAACTCATTTGGATGTATGTTTTTTTTCAATAGATAGTTCCATGTTAGCAATTTCCTTTTTTGAGAATTCATAAGTCTTAAGATTTGCTAAGCTCCAATATGCCTCACCAGATAATGGAAAATATTTAATTGCATTTTGATAAGCATGTTCACTCTTTTTTCTTTCTCCAATAGTTTTTAAAGCATGGCCAAGGCTGAGATAGACTCTTGGATTTTCTGGTTTAATTTTTAATGACTTTTCATATAAGTTTATGCCTTCATGATATTTAGATAATTTAATGTACACGGTTCCAAGCGATACAAGTGCTTCAAAGTTTCTTGGGTCTAATTTAATAAGATTTTCAAATGCTGGAATAGATTTTAAAAGTTTATTCTGGACTCTATAAAGTTTTGCCAGGTTATCCCAAGCCAAGAAGAAGGAGGAATCTAAAGAAAGTACCTTTAGAAAAAGTTTTTCGGCAATGCCATAATCTTTTGTTTTAAATGCGAGCAGTCCTAATAGCCTTAGTGCATCAATATTATTTTTATCTTTCTTTAGAACCTTTTTATATGCCTCTTCTGCTAACCGAAGTCTACCTGCTTTAACATGTCTGATACCTCTGTATAAATCTCCATAGGTTTTATCGGCCTCAAAAAAATTTTGAATTACTTGATCAGATTCTTCCTCTCTACCATTTTCAATGTGAATATTAGAAATTAATCTTGCAGTTGTAATCGAGGGAAACTGTTTATGAAATTCAATCAAAGCGGATTGATATGCCTGATCATCATTAAGAAATTGATAAACTTTTATTAATTTTTCTTGATATTCCTTATTATTTTGGTCTAGTT
>CABXUO010000023.1 GCA_902515455.1 uncultured SAR86 cluster bacterium | reverse complement strand
GTTTTGTAGAAAATTGTTTCTGATAAAAAATAGCTTCTATATCTGCATTATCAATTAAATACTTTAGTTCTTCTTCAACATACCGATAATTTATATTTATTGGAATTGCGCATAGCTTATATGCACCAAGCATAATTTCTAGCCACTCAATGCAATTAAAAGCATATATTCCAATATGACTTCCTTTTTTTATGCCAAGTTTTTTGAGAGCATTTGCAGCCTTATTGCTACGAGCATCTAATTCTTTGTAAGTTAACCGAGTAGAACCATAAACAACCGCTTCTCTTTCAGGAACTCTATCAACAACTCCTTCAAATATGTCTGCCGCGTTAAATTCCATTAGACTTGTGTTGATTGATTTTCCCAGTAAGGATCTCTAAGTCTTCTTTTGTACAACTTACCGTTTTCATCTCTTGGAAGTTTTTCGATGAAATCTATACTTCTAGGTAATTTCATTTTTGCAAGATTTTCTTGAGCAAAACTCATTAACTCTCCAAGCAGCTCATTTGAGGATTTATGATCTGAATTTAGCTCTATAACTGCTTTTACCTCTTCACCCCATTCTTCATTAGGGATTCCAAAAACAGCCACATCTGCGACTGCAGGATGCATTAAAAATGTACTTTCAATTTCTGCAGGATAGATATTTGCTCCTCCAGAAATTATCATATCTATTTTTCTATCGCACAAAAATAAATAACCTTCATCATTTAAATACCCTATGTCACCTACAGTGAAATAAACTTGTTCATCAATAACTAATCTTTCTTTTTTAGTTTTTGCTTGATCTCCTTTGTATTCAAATTTAGTGGCTTCACCTAATTTCATATAAACTGTACCTTGATTATCAGTATCGGCTTCACTTCCGTCATCATTGATAATTTTTATTTCTGCTCCTGGCCAAGCTTTACCTACAGTGCCAGGAAATTTTGACCAAGATTCTGCGTCTACAACTGTACCACCACCCTCAGTGGCTGCATAATATTCCCAGATAGAATTTCCCCACCATTCGATCATTGCTTGTTTGGTGTGAATAGGACAAGGCGCAGCCGCGTGAATCATTGCCCTGGTTGATGAGCAGTCATATTTATTTTTAATTTCATCAGGAAGCTGTAGCAATCTATGAAATTGAGTTGGAACCATATGACTGGTAGTAACTTTATATTTATCAATTAAATAGAGCATTTGCTCAGCGTTGAATTTTTCCATTAAAACTACTGAATGCCCATAATGCAAAGCTGCTGAGGAATGAACCAATACTGCAGTGTGATATAAAGGAGAGCCTACAATATGTACATTATCTTCATTGGGTTGAATTTCAAAAAAGCTTAAAATCATTGCAAACATACTTAAAATATCATCAGGATCACCTGGAACCAAAGCTCTCTTGACTCCCTTAGGTTTCCCAGTTGTGCCAGAAGTGTAATTCATTACTTGACCGGCAGTTCTATCAACTGGATTACTTGTTGGATGCGGAGCAACAAAATCATCTAAATGAATAAATCCATCCATATCAGTAGTGCTTATACAACCTTCTTTAGGAAAATCAATTGCCGCAACTGCTTTTTTACATGCTTCCTCCATTGCTGGCACTTCACCTGAGGCAATAAAGGCCTTTGCCCCTGAATCTTCAAGTATATAAGCTATTTCTGGTCCAGCTAAATGCCAATTTATTGGCACCATATAAAATCCGGACTGAGCGCAAGCAAGATATGCTATGTAGTACTCAACAGAATTTGGTAAAACTGTTGCAACTACATCGCCAGTTTCCACTCCAAAATCTTTTAATGCATGCGTTAACTGATTGGTTTTAGCTAACAGTTCTCCTCTTGTCCAAATTTTTTCGGATGGCTCAACAATAGCAATTTCATCTGGTTGAGCATTAGCAAATCTATAAAAACCGAGATCACTCATATTTTTTCCAATTTATTTATTTCATATAAATAATTCTAACTTTGGTTCACCATTAATGTAACCTAAAAATTAAATTTTCTATGTAATAATAACGCCCAAATGGATTCCCTCTTACCAAATTTAAATCAAGAAACTTTATGGCTTTTAGTTGTTCTTTATGATTTGTCATTAGCAATCTTTCTTTATAGATTTTTTGGAAAATATGGTCTGTATTGCGCTGTAATACTTGGAATAGTGCTTGGAAACTTGCAAGGCGGGAAGGTAAGCGAATTTACTATTTTAGGCACGCAGTTTAATGTAAGCATGGGAGCCATTTTATATTCAGGCATATACTTTGCTACCGATCTCCTTAATGAAAAATTTGGAAAAGATGAAGCTAATCGAGCTGTCATGCTTGGGTTTGTGGCAAACATTGCTGTCATGCTAACACTCGTTCTGAGCACTAAGTTTTTACCGTCAGAATTAACAGGTTCCGCAGCCGAGGTTCATGAAGCTATTTCTGTTTTAGCATTTTATTCACCAATTTTTATTGTTGGCTCACTAACTGCATATATTGTGAGTCAAAGGTTTGATGTATGGTTTTTTCACTACCTTAAAAACCTTACTAATGGAAAAAAATTATGGTTAAGAAATAATCTTTCAACCATGGCTTCTCAACTAATTGATACCCTCATCTATCAATTTACATGGGTACTTGCAACAGATCTAACATTTACTCAGGCTTTTGCTATTTCTCTCGCAAAGTATGTTCTAAAAGTTTTTATTGCGCTTATAGATACAGTTTTTATTTATTGGGTAAGAAATTGGGAAATTAAAACATAGCCTTGATAGACACTCTATAGACTATAATGTTAAGAAAATATATTAACCATGGCCAACAAATCTAAAGAAGACTTAAAAAAGGAACTCTCCAGCGAGTCATACTATGTAACACAGGAGAGTGGAACGGAGCGACCATTTACTGGAGAATTTTGGGATCATTTTGAAAATGGGACATACACATGCATATGTTGTGGAGAAACATTATTTCAATCTGATACTAAATTCGATGCAGGTTGCGGTTGGCCAAGTTTTTATCAAGCCGCTGAGAGCCAAAATATTAAAGAGCTAGATGATTATTCTCTCTCAAGAGTAAGAACTGAAATTCGATGCGCAAAGTGTGACGCTCATTTAGGCCATGTATTTACTGACGGACCTCAGCCAACAGGCCTAAGATACTGTGTAAACTCAGTTGCTTTAGAATTTGAAAAAGAAATTTCTTCTGAATAAGTGACAAATAAAACTCTCTCTCAGTCAAATTTTTTTTCAACTGTAAAAGTGGGTGGATGGACTTTAGTTTCCAGGATCGCTGGCTTAATTAGGGATATATTTACTACAAATCTTCTGGGAGCAAGTTTCTTTCATGATATTTTTGTCGTTGTACTTAAGATTCCAAATGTTTTTAGAAAATTTTTTGCAGAGGGGGCATTTAGCCAAGCCTTTATTCCAATTTATTCTGAATATATTGGAAAAAATGATGAAAAAGGAGGGCAAGAATTTTTGAATTCCTTGTTGGGGATTTTACTGACAGCTTTATTCATTTTTACATCATTAGCATTATTATTTGCTCCAATTTTCATTTTGATATTTGCCCCTGGTTTCTATTTTGATTCTCAAAAACAAGATTTAGCAGTCAGCCTTTTAAGAATTATGTTTCCATATCTTGCATTGATTTCTCTTGTTGCTTTTGCAGCCGGTATTCAGAACTCTCATGATAAATTTTCTATTCCTGCAATAACACCATTAATATTTAACTTGTGTTTAATTGGTTCGGCTTGGCTAATTGCTCCAAATGTTGAAATACCAGTTATAGCATTAGCTTGGGGAGTATTACTAGCTGGTGTTTTACAACTCATTTTTCAGCTTGCGCCTCTTGCAGCTATAAAAAAAATACCTTTACCAAAGATTAATTTTAATAATCCCGGAGTCAAGAAATTTTTTATCTTAATTCTTCCTGCGCTTATTGCTGGAGGTATAGCTCAGATAAATCTATTAGTAGACACCATCTTTGCTTCATTATTAGTTACAGGTAGTCCTACTTGGTTATACGTATCTGATCGCTTGATACAGTTTCCTATGGGAATTTTTGCTATTGCAATTGGTACAGTTCTTTTGCCGAGTCTCTCAAAAGCACATACTCAAAAAAATACTGAAAATTTTATTTCACAGCTTCAATATGCATTTAAATTAATATTTTTTTTAGCCGTTCCTTCAGTCATTGGTCTTACTTTGTTTTCATCTCCGCTTCTTGCAACTATTTTTCAAAGAGGAGCTTTTTTATGGGTTGACGTTCAACAAGCTAGTTTTAGTTTAATAGGATTTGCTTTTGGATTACCTTTTTTTATGGCAATGAAAGTTTTAGTTCCTGCATTTTTCTCCCGCCAAAACACCAAAACACCAATGATAGTAGCGATAATAAGTTTATTACTAAACATAGCCCTTAATTACCTGTTAGCATTTTTTTGTGGATTTGGGCATGTAGGATTGGCTATAGCAAGTTCAATTTCAGCCCTTGTAAGCGTTAGTATTCTTACTTTTTTACTTTGGAAGGAGAGTTTGATTTCTTTACAAAATGTCCTAAGCTTTTTTACTTTAAAAGTATTTATAGCGAGTTATGCATTAATAGGTTTTTTAGTAATTTTTAATCAATATTTTGATTTTGAAATGTTTTTCAGAATTTCAGCGATTGCTTCACCTTTCAGGAGCTATTATTGGTTCATTATTTATTTATTTTGGAGTAAGTTTTACTTTAGGTATTCGAGCATCAGATTTCAGATAATGTATTTAATAAGAGGAATAGGAAATTTAGAAACTTTTCATAAAAAGTTTCCCAATCAATCAATGAGCGGAACCATTGGTAATTTTGATGGTCTTCATCTTGGGCATCAAGCAATTCTGAATCAGGTAATTGAAAAAGCTAATGAAAGCTCAAGTGCATCTTTGGTATTTTTTACAGAGCCTCACGCATCTGAGTACTTTGCTTCAAAGGATGAAAACTCTGTGCCACCGCCAAGAATTTGTCCTTGGAGAGAAAAAGTTAAACTTTTAAAAAACTTTGGGATTGATTTTGCATTCTTTCTTCAATTTAATAAATCCTTAAAAACCATGACTCCAGAAAGCTTTCTTGATTATATTTTGGCACAACTTCACTTAAAGCATTTAATTATTGGAGATGACTTTCGTTTTGGCGCTCAAAGGGCAGGCGACTTTGAATTGCTTAAAAATTGGGGGAGAAATTCTGGTACCAATGTTATTGCTCATGAGACAGTTTCTAATAATGGGGAAAGAATAAGTTCAACTAGAATTAGACAAGCATTACTTAATGATGATTTTGATTTGGCAGAAAAATTGCTTGGGCGACCATACACTTTTTCTGGAAAAGTTGTCTTTGGTCAAAGACTGGGTAGAACGATAGGTGTACCAACTGCAAACTTGTGGATCCCCAAACAAAGGCTGCCCATTGCAGGTGTTTATGCCGTAAAGTGCTTTTTGGCAGGAAAGCCATACAATGGAATAGCCAATATGGGAACAAGACCAACTGTTGATGGATCGAAGCCAGTGCTTGAGATTCATATTTTTAATTTTAATGAAAATATATATGGACAAAGATTGACTGTAGAATTTATAAATAAACTTCGAGAAGAGAAGAAATTTGATAATATTGACTTATTAAAAGAACAAATTCTACAAGACATATCTCAAGCTAAAAAAATACTGGAATAATTCTCAATGAGTAATGAATATCGGGATACTTTAAATCTCCCCCAAACAGATTTATCAATGAAAGCTGGTCTACCAAAAAAAGAGCCAGAAATTCTTGCATTTTGGGACTCAATTAACCTCTATCATAAAATCAGAGAACAAAATCAAGGCAAAGAACGCTTCATTCTTCATGATGGGCCTCCATATGCAAATGGAGATATTCATTTAGGTCATGCTGTCAACAAGACGCTCAAGGATATAACAATAAAATTTCAAAGCATGCTAGGAAAAGATGCGCCTTATGTTCCAGGCTGGGACTGTCATGGTTTGCCCATTGAATTGAATATTGAAAAAAAGCATGGCAAGACAAGCGATCTTGTCAGAAATAAGCAATCATTCATTAAAGCTTGTAGGGAATACGCACAATCCCAAGTCAATCAGCAAAAAAAAGATTTTATCCGCTTAGGTGTTCTTGGTGATTGGGAGAATCCTTATTTATCACTGAATAAATCTTTTGAAGCAGATACTGTTCGAGCACTTGGAAGAATTATTGCAAATGGCCATCTAGAAAAAGGTGAGAAACCTGTTCACTTTTGCATGGATTGTGGATCAGCTTTAGCAGAAGCTGAGGTTGAGTACAAAGATAAAAAGTCTCATTCAATTGATGTTAAATTTGAAGTAAAACCTGAGTCTATTCAATCTCTTTGCGATGCTTTCAAAACAAAAAAAATTAAAGATGCCTTCTTCGTTATATGGACAACCACACCTTGGACAATCCCATCCAATGTAGCTGTGTGTATTAATGGAAGCATTGACTACATTCTTGTAAAAAGTGCAAATGAACATTTTGTTATTGCAAAAGATTTGATGGATGCATGTTCTGAGCGCTGGAATTTGGAGCTAGAGGTCATTGGATCAGCTCAAGGCAAAGACATGGAAAATATTTCTATGTTTCATCCTCTTTATGATAGAGAATCAAGATTACTTCACGCAGACCATGTCACAACTGAGAGTGGGACAGGATGTGTTCATACTGCTCCAGCGCATGGCTTGGATGACTACTTTATCTGTATTAAGAATGGCCTAGAGTTTGTAAAGGCTCTAGACAATCGAGGACTTTTTAAAGAGGACTATGGACCCTTAACTGGACTAAGTACAAAAAAAGGAGATCCAGTCGTAATAGAGCTATTGAATGAAAGAAATGCTTTGATGGCTAATAAGCAATATGATCATTCTTATCCTCATTGCTGGAGACATAAGTCACCAGTAATTTTTATGTCGACACCTCAGTGGTTTATTTCAATGAAAAAATCAGGCTTGATTGACGGAGCAGTTAATGCAGTTGGAAATGTAGACTGGGAGCCAAGCTGGGGAGAAGAAAGAATACTTGCAATGCTTGAAGATCGTCCGGATTGGTGCATTTCGAGACAGAGAAATTGGGGAGTTCCAATCCCATTAATTATTCATAATGAAACTGGTGAAATTCATCCAAAACAAAATCAACTTTTTAATGTTATTGCTGAAATGATTGAAAAGGAAGGTATAGAGGGGTGGGATAATTTAAACCTAGATGAATTGATTGATGACCATGAATCTTATTCAAAAGTTCATGACACATTAGATGTTTGGTTTGATTCAGGCGTTACTCATATGTGTGTTTTAGATAGGCTTTATGGCGCAGACGTCGTTGCTGACTTATATTTAGAAGGATCTGATCAACATAGAGGATGGTTTCAGTCTTCGCTTTTAACTGGAATTGCAACCAACGGAATGGCACCTTACAGGGCAGTTTTAACACATGGATTTGTGGTTGATGAGGAGGGAAGGAAACAATCAAAATCTTTAGGCAATACAATATCTCCTCAAAAAATTTGGGATACATTGGGGGCTGATATTCTTCGATTATGGATTGCCTCAACTGATTTTAGAAGCGAAATGGTTGCTTCTGATGAAATCTTTAAAAGGGTATCAGATCAATACAGAAGAATTAGAAACACCTTTAGATTTTTATTAGGAAACATCAATGACTTTGATGAAAAAAATGATTTTGTAGATCTTAATAATTTACTTGCTCTTGATAAATGGATTCTATCAGAACTTATAATATTGCAGGCTGATCTTATAGAGCTCTACAAGTCTTACTCATTTCATCATGCCATTCAGCGCATTCACAATTTTTGCGTCAATCAGCTAGGTGGAATTTATCTTGATATCATTAAGGATAGACAATATACAACTCAACAAGATTCTGAAATTAGACGCTCTGCTCAGACTGTTATGTCAATTATTCTTGAGCAGTTAGTTATCCTTGTCTCACCAGTTTTATCATTTACTGCTGAGGAAATTTGGCAAGGTAATGATTTTCTTAAAACTAAAGCTAAATCAGTATTTCTTGCTTCCTTAAGTGATCTTGAAAATTTTGAAAGTGATCTATCAAAAGAAGATTGGAGCAGATTAATTGAGATTAAAGAGGAAGTGAATCAAAGCATTGAAGCATCAAGAAATCAGGGAGATATTAAGGGCTCATTAGATGCATCAATAAGTTTATGTCTTGATTCTGAGGATTTTAAACTTGTAAACAAATTTGCTTCAGAAATGCATTTCTTTTTAATAGTTTCAGAATGCATCATTTCTGAAGGCGATTCTTTAAAAATTTCTGTCACAAAATCTAAAGCAGATAAATGCGTAAGATGTTGGCATAGAAATAAATCAGTGGGAGCAAGCAAGGATCACCCTGAGTTATGTCATCGATGTGTCACAAATATAGATGGCTCTGGAGAGGATAGAGAATTTGCATAGCATTAAAAAGGGCTATTTTTTTATATTTCTTTTAATCACTCTTGATTTGATATCAAAATTGATAGCAGAGCAATATTTAGAGTTTGGTCAATCAGTGCCCTTGATACCAATTTTAGATTTTTTCTTGGTTTATAACTCTGGAATAGCTTTCAGCATTTTGGATATAAATAATAAGATGCTAAGTTTTGGACTATCCATTCTTGGACTTTTAATAGTAGGTTATCTTAATGCATTGTATAGAGTTCAAAAGTCATCAATTTATCAAGTTACTTTCATATTGATTATCTCTGGCGCAATGGGCAACATATTGGATAGGTTAGTAGACGGAGTAGTTACAGACTTTTTATATTTGCATATTGGAAACATCTCATTTTTTGTTTTTAATTTAGCAGATACATTTATATCCATTGGAGCTGCCTTATTTTTCATTATGGAATTTAAAAAATATCTCTATAATAGCGAACCATGAAAACAAAAATCCTTCTCGCCAATCCAAGGGGTTTCTGTGCGGGCGTAGATCGAGCGATTGATATAGTTAATCAAGCTCTTGCAAAATTTGGCCCACCTATTTATGTTCGCCATGAAGTTGTTCACAATAAAACTGTAGTAGAGGAACTCAAATCTAAAGGTGTAATTTTTGTTGATGACCTAAGTCAAGTACCAGAATCTTCTTATATTATATTTAGCGCTCATGGGGTTTCAGAAAAAGTTGAAAAAGAACCAGAGATATATAATTTGGTTTCTTTTGATGCAACATGTCCTTTAGTTACAAAGGTTCATAGTGAAGTTAAGCGACATGTAAGGGCTGGAAGAGATATTATTTTAATTGGTCATGAAGGTCATCCAGAAGTTGAGGGGACTTTAGGAAGACATAATCCAGTCAACTCAAAAAGCAACATCTATCTTGTACAAGATGAAAAAGAGGCTGAATTACTTGAAGTTTCTCAACCAGAAAATCTGACTTATGTCACTCAAACTACACTTAGTCTCGACGACACCATATCCATTATTGAAGTATTATGTAAAAAGTTTCCTATGATACTTAAACCCAAAAGTGACGATATATGTTACGCAACTCAAAATAGACAAGATGCAGTAAAACAACTTGCTTTGGAAAGCGAATTTATTATTGTTATTGGTTCAAGAAATAGCTCTAATTCAAATCGCCTTAAAGAATTAGCTGAAAAATGTGGAGCGGCTTCAATTTTAATTGATGGAGCTGATGAGATAGATTTCAATGAGCTTTCTCAATTCAAAAGCATTGGAATTACAGCGGGAGCATCTGCTCCAGAGTCAATCGTTCAAAATGTTGTAAAAGTTGTTAGCAATAAATTCAATGCGACTCCTGAGGAGCTTGGGGAAAATAAAGAGAATATATATTTCAGATTACCGCCTGAACTCAGATGATTCTTAGACCGAAAGATCTTATGTGAAAAATTCATCTATTACACTATTTACATGTTTAGAAAAAGAAAATGAAAACTTTAGATGGTATCATCGTCGAAGCAGAATTTTGCCCATCGCCAAACTTTGATAATAGACCAAAAAATGTAAACATAGATTTGTTTGTTATTCACGCAATCAGTCTGCCAGAGGGTAATTACAATACTCAACTTATAAAAGATCTATTTTTAAATAATCTAAGTCCTGGTAATGATAAATTTTTGCAATCCATTGAGAATCTTAAAGTTTCATCACATTTTTTAGTTACCCGTTCTGGAAGTTTGATTCAATTTGTCCCGATACATAAAAGAGCATGGCATGCAGGAAAATCTATTTATCAAGGTCGTGAAAATTGCAATAACTTTTCAATTGGGATTGAATTAGAGGGATGTGATATTGAGGAATTTACGTTTGCTCAATACAAATCGTTGTCTAATTTAATCAGTTACATTTCAGCTGATTTAAAAATTAATAAGAAAAATATTGTTGGTCACGATGAGATTGCTCCTGGAAGAAAAACAGATCCCGGACCATATTTTAATTGGTCTCTATTAAAATCAATGTTATGAATAAAAAGATTTTTGGAATTTTACTGCTTGGCTTTGCCTCAGGACTTCCATATATGCTTGTTTTTTCAACATTGAGTGCATGGCTTAGAGATGTTGGTATTTCATTAACTGAGATTGGCTTTTTTGCTTGGTTGGTTTTGACATACTCATTGAAGTTTTTGTGGGCTCCATTTGTTGATAGATATTCGGTAATTGGTTTTAAAATTTTTGGGAAGAGACGAGGTTGGATTCTTTTCTCTCAATTCATGATTGTTTTGTCACTCATTGGCATGAGCTTGATTGACCCATTACAAAATCTAACAATTTTAGCGTTTGTGGCATTTTTTGCTGCTTTCTTTGGTTCAATTCAAGATATTGCCATTGATGCTTTGAGAATTGAAATTGGCGATGCAAAAGAACAAGGAAATTTAGCAGCCAGTTATCAATTTGGATATAGAGTCGCAATTCTTGTGGCCACATCCATGGCATTAATTTTTGCAGATTTATTAGATTGGTCATATGTCTATCAATTAATGGGATTATTGATGTTAATTGGTGCTGCCGGAGCCTTAATTTGTAATGAACCTCCCAATGATGAGATTGTTATCTTGAGATTTGATACGGCTCTTATTGAATCGATAAAAGATTTCTTTAGTCGTTTTGGTGTATGGTCCTCTGCTTTGCTGCTATTAATTATATCTACATACAGGCTGACCGACATTGTCATGGGTCCTATGGCAATGCCTTTTTATTTAGATTTAGGTTTTTCCAAAACAGAGATTGGAGCACTGGTAAAAACCATAGCTCTTTTAGGATCAATTGTTGGTTTTTTCATCGGGGGGCTCTTAATAAAAAAAATATCTTTATTTAATGCTCTTTTAGTTGGAGGCATAAGCGTACTGATTACAAATTTATTTTTTGCGTTTGTGGCCAGTGCAGAAGCAAACCTATCATTATTATCAATCATAGTTGGCTTGGACAGTTTTGCTGCTGGGTTAGTTGGAACCATTAATATTGCATTTTTAACAAGTTTGGTCTCAAAAAAATTCACCGCGGTTCAATATGCTTTATTGACATCTTTTATGATGCTTCCAGGAAAATTTTTTAGTGGCTTTTCCGGAGTTTTAGCAGACTATTACATTTCATTAACTTCGCTTCAAACTGGTTGGACATATTTTTTCTTTTCAACAACAGCAATGTCTATACCAGCATTGTTGCTGATAATTCTATATAAAAAGACTTATGCAGATCATTCAGCTTAGTTTTAGAATCTTACTTACAGTATCAATTTCTATAGTTACGATTCTTTCCATTCAAGAAGTTAATATTGAATCCTCAGTTAGTTACCTAGATAAGGTATTACATTTTCTTTGTTTCAGTTATCTAACCCTTATTACATGGCTTAGTAGAATTTTAAACAAGGATTTACATGTTTATGTTATAGTCCTCGCCTACGGAATTTTAATTGAGATAGTTCAAAGGTTTTTACCATATCGATCCTTTGAATATCTGGATATTTTTGCTGATTTCGTTGGAATAATATGGGGATTAATAATTATTAAAAATATAAAGAATTTATATCCTAAGTATTGAATTAGGATTTTTAAACCTTAAATAATCCATAGCCTTTGTTATAAGGATTATTGTTATTTTAAGTAGGAGAAATACAATGAAATTGAAACCTTTACACGATAAAGTTTTAGTTAAAAGAACAGATGAAGAGCAAACCACTCCTGGTGGTATTGTTCTGCCTGGCTCAGCCACAGAAAAACCTTCTCAAGGTGAAGTGATTGCAGTTGGTCCTGGAAAAAGACAGGAAAATGGGGATGTTGCTCCAATGGGGGTCAAAGTAGGAGACTTAGTAATATTTGGTCAATACGGCGGCAATGAAATAAAAATTGATGGCGATGAATATCTCATTCTCGGTGAAAGTGATATTTACGGCATTTTCAGTTAAACATTTAATCAATTATTAGGAGAAATTAAATATGTCAGCTAAAGATGTAAAATTTGGAGATTCAGCAAGGGTAAAAATGCTTCAAGGCGTTAATATTCTCGCTGATGCAGTAAAAGTAACATTAGGACCTAAGGGTAGAAATGTTGTTCTAGACAAATCTTTTGGTGCGCCAACCGTAACTAAAGATGGAGTATCGGTTGCTAAAGAAATCGAACTAGAAGATAAGTTTGAGAATATGGGAGCTCAGATGGTTAAGCAAGTTTCATCTCAAACTTCTGATGAAGCTGGCGATGGAACTACAACTGCTACAGTTCTAGCACAATCCATAGTAAATGAAGGCCATAAATCAGTCGCTGCAGGCATGAATCCTATGGACCTTAAAAGAGGAATAGATAAAGCAATTGCTACCGCAGTTGAGTTTGTCGAAAAGTTAAGCGTTCCTTGCTCAGATGATAATACTATCTCTCAGGTAGGTACTATTTCAGCCAATGGAGATGAAGATGTAGGTGGAATAATTGCTGAAGCTATGGAGAAAGTTGGAAAAGAGGGTGTGATTACTGTTGAGGAAGGAAACGGAATCGATAATGAGCTTGATGTTGTGGAAGGTATGCAATTTGATAGAGGATATTTGTCTCCCTATTTTGTTACTAACCAGGACAATATGACATCAGAGTTAGAGAATCCATTTATTCTTTTGCATGATAAGAAAATTTCTAATATTAGAGATATGCTTCCATTGCTCGAATCTGTAGCAAAAGCTGGAAGACCATTATTGATTATTGCTGAGGATATTGAAGGTGAAGCCTTAGCAACACTCGTAGTTAACAATCTTAGAGGAACTGTAAAAGCTGCTGCATGTAAGGCTCCTGGTTTCGGTGATAGAAGAAAAGCTATGCTTGAAGATATCGCTATTTTAACTGGTGGAACAGTAATTTCCGAAGAGGTTGGGTTGTCTCTAGAGGGAGCAACTGTCGAGGATTTGGGTACTGCAAAGAGAGTTTCTTTAGATAAAGATAATACTACAATTGTTGATGGAGCAGGAGATCAAAAAGCTATTGTTTCAAGAGTTAATCAAATTAGAACTCAAATCGAAGATACATCTTCTGATTATGATAGAGAGAAACTTCAAGAGCGAGTTGCAAAACTTGCTGGAGGAGTAGCTGTTATTAAAGTGGGTGCTGGGTCTGAGATAGAGATGAAGGAAAAGAAAGCTAGAGTGGAAGATGCTCTACACTCAACAAGGGCTGCCGTTAAAGAAGGGATTGTTCCTGGTGGTGGTGTGGCATTAGTTAGGGCTCTAGACTCTCTTACTAAACTTAAAGGCGATAATGATGATCAGAATGTTGGCATTAACATTGTAAGGAAAGCATTTGAAGCTCCACTTAGACAAATTGCTGCAAATGCTGGTGAGGAATCTTCAGTCATAGTTGCAAAAGTTATTGATGGCAAAGGGTCATACGGTTTCAATGCAGCTAATGGTGAGTATGGAGATATGATAGAAATGGGTATCCTTGATCCAGCAAAAGTAACGAGAACCGCATTGCAAGCCGCTGGTTCAGTTGCTGGAATGATGATCACCACTGAAGCTATGGTTACAGATATGCCTAAGGACGAAGCTGCACCTGCAATGCCTGATATGGGCGGAATGGGTGGCATGGGCGGAATGCCTGGCATGATGTAAGCCAAATTTACGAAGATAGAAAAACGGGGTTTATCCCCGTTTTTTTTGATCACATATTAATTTTTTATCTATTTATCAAAGTTTATATTGATTCTTATTTCAAACTTCTTGATAATTAATTTAGTTAAACAAATACAATGATTAAAAATTATGCATAAAAAAATTACCTTATTTATTTTTGGGGCGTCACTATTAGTTTCACCAAATCTTTTTGCTCATGCCGGAGATCTTCATATTCATGCTATAGATTTCTTAGCTTTTTGCTCAATAATTTTGGGACTAATATCAATTACATTTATATCAAAAAAACTATTAATTTTTAAACTGGAGTCAAATAAATGATAAAAATAAAAGATACATATGCTCATTGCGATATTCCTTGTGCTGTTTATGATCCTTATACTGCTCAATTTGCTGCATTAAGCATTGTAAGAATTTTAGATCTCATAGAAGAAATGGATGATAATCCTACTTCAAAAGCTGACTTAACCAGGCTGGCAAGATTAGTTTCTCAAAAAGAGGAACATGCATCTGAAGTCAAAGAAGCTATCAGAGTAATTTGGGGCGACTATTTTAAAGAGCCACAAATTGAAAAGTTTCCCGAAATCCACGATTTGACTCATTCTATTATGATGACAGCATCAAAATGCAAGCAAGAGCTTGGTAGAGAAAACGGCGTGAATCTTCTTGAAAAAGTGAACAGATTTGCTGAAATTTTTTGGGCAACCAAAGATGTTGAGACTCAAGCAAAGAAATCTCTAAATCCGCCCAATTTGGATATTATCTCTCCATCTTAGTTTGATTAGTATCTTCAGGGTTAGAGGGGTAAGCATGCTCCCCACATTTTCAAACAATGATTATGTTATCACTAGACATACAAGTCGCCTTAAAAAAGATGATGTAGTAGTTATTAACACAGAAAACAATATTCCAATTATAAAAAGAATTGAGTTTTTTTTTAATGGAGAGTTTAAAGTTTCAAGTGATAACAAAGCATATGAATCAGAGATTTGTAATAAAAAATTTAATTGCGATGATATTTTAGGAAAGGTCATTTTTAACTTTCGATTTAAGTAGACTATGGAAAAATTTCAGTTTCAATTTATAGGACATACTGTTGAAAAAATTTCAGTATTTTATGGAATTTTTTTAATAATTTTTGGGATTTTTATATCTTTAATATCAAATAGCAACTCTCTCACTTCATATATCCCAACTTTTTTTGGCACCCCAGTGCTTGCGTTTGGGTATCTTTCGATGCGGTATCCTGAAAAAAAGAAATTATTTATGCATATCATTGTTTTAATCGGCTTAATTATTTTTTTGGGTGGTCTAGATTTCTTTAGAGGTTATCCTAATTTCTTTGAAAATTTTTGGGCTGACATATCCAAGCTGTCATTGCTTATCTCTGGTCTAATATTCACATATATAAACATTAAATCATTCATTTTTATTAGAAAAAATAAATAGAAACTATTTTTTATGAATCTTAGCTTTTGAAATAAAGTTATCTTCAATTTTTAAAATTTCTATTCTGTAATCATCAATTTCTAAACAAACATTTTCTTGAGGAATTTGATCAAGATAATCAGTTATTGCTCCATTAATAGTTTTAGATCCATCCTCGTCAATATCCCAGCCCATAAAATTATTTAATTCTCTTATCTTTGAATTACCATCGGCAATTACAGATCCATCTTTCTTCTTTAGAAACTCTTTTTCTAATTCAGCTTTAGCCGCACCAAATTTCCCAACTATTTCAGTAAAGATATCCTCCAAAGTAAGGAGACCTTGTATTTCACCATATTCATCAACTACTAATGAGAGATTATTATCCTGTTGCTGGAATTTATTAAGTTGTGTAGATATCGTAGTACTCTGAGATATGAATGTAGTTTCAGAGAGCAGATCCTTTAAGTTGATTTCTTCTTCAAGCGCCTCTATGAATTGGTGCGAATCTTTAAGATGAAGCACTCCAATCACACTGTCAATAGATCCTTTAAAAACAGGAAGCCTACTGTAATATGATGATTTAATAATTTCTTGAGCTGCTTCTAAGTTTTGAGTGATATCTATTCCAATAATCTCAGCATGAGGAGTCATAATATCCTCAACGGTTAATTCTTCCATGCCTAAGATAGATGAAAGCATTTCCCGAGATTGATTAGGTATTAGATCACCGTGCTCCTCTAAGAGTGTTCTTAATTCTTCTGTATTTAAATCATCATTTGAAGCTGATCCCATAGGATCAACATTGAAGAACTTAAGAATTCTTGAGCTAACAATATTTGTTAACCACACCAAAGGCTTAAATATAATTACTAATAACTTTAAAAGCCAAGAGGATTTAGTAGCAAAGTTTTCTGGATAAACACTCGCAATTGTTTTTGGAGTAATTTCTGAGAAGACTAATATAACTAATGTCAGAATAATAGATCCAAGCAAGACGTTTCCACCAAAAAAATCAATCATGATTATCGTAACTATTGCTGAAGCAAGAATGTTTGCAAAGTTGTTTCCTATTAAAATAGACGAAAGCAATATATCAGGCCTTTGAAGCAACTTTAAAGCTCTTTTTGCGCCTTTTGCACCTTTAGACAAATTACGTAATTTAACCTTATTGGATGCCATCATTCCTGTTTCAGATCCTGATGAGAAGGCAGAAAAAATCAACAGCACAATAAGTGCAAGAAATAAAAAAGATAGAGAGTTAGTGCCCAAGGAAATTTATATGTAGTTATTTAATATAATTGAATTGCCAAAATAAGCTAAAAGAACCATTGCAAAAGAAAGAATAGTTCCCCTTACTGCATATCTTACTTTTAAATTTGCGTATTTTACTCCTAAAAACGTTAGCAAATAAACAATTAATGCAAATGAAGTAAAAATAATTTTAAAAATTAGTTCTATATTAACCTCTCCAATTACCATAAAGCCAGAAATAAGAGAGAGAATTAATCCTAATAGGCCACTTCCAATCAATAAAAATATTTCGTTATATTCTCTTTCAACAGATTTAGTATTTGAACCTATTTCTCCTTTTTTTACCATTGTTATGTGTCTTTCTAAAAGGGTTGTTTCAAAGAATGTAACTATCAATATTACAATACTGAAGCTTGTAGCAGATAGATGAGCTGCACGAAGAGATATGCCCTCTATATATATCATGAGAGCTAGAATTAATACCAAGGATAGAGATAAACCTATGTAGACTTGCTTAGAGGATTTAAGAGTAGTTCTAGATACAAAATAGGCAAATAGTGCTATTAATGTTGTAAAAGGGAATGACATTAGTATATTTTTTTGTAATCTTTATATATTAACACTATCAAATTCTTCAAGGTTAACCTAAAATACACACTTTTTTAAAGATACAATAATCAATTTTTTATGGTAATAGTAAGACTTGCAAAAAGTGGAGCGAAAAAGAACCCTTATTATTTTATAACGGTTGCTGATTCCAGAAAACCCAGAGATGGCGCTTTTATAGAGCGTCTAGGCTTTTTTAATCCTTCTGCAAAAGGATCTGAAGAAAGAATGAGATTTAATATTGAGCGTCTGGATCACTGGATTGCTCAAGGAGCTCAACTTTCTGACAAGGTGATTGAATTAGCTAAAGATGCAAGACTTTCTCCGGATGAGTTAAAAGAAAAGTTAGAACGAAAAAAAGATAGAAGACAAAAAAAGAAAGAAGCAATTAAAGCAAAAAAAGTTGCAGAATTAGAGGCTCAGTCTAAAGAGGCTGAGGAATCAGCAGCAGAAGAGGCTGCAACTGAGGAAGCCCCAGCAGAAGAAGCTTCAACTGAGGAGGCACCAGCAGAAGAAGCCCCAGCAGAAGAAGTAACAGCAGAAGACGCTCCAGCAGAAGAAGCCACAGCAGAAGACGCTCCAGCAGAAGAAGCCACAGCAGAAGAAGCTCCAGCAGAAGAAGCTTCAACTGAGGAGGCACCAGCAGAAGAAGCCCCAGCAGAAGAAGTAACAGCAGAAGACGCTGCAGCAGAAGAAGCCTCA
>CABXUO010000022.1 GCA_902515455.1 uncultured SAR86 cluster bacterium | reverse complement strand
GTAAGCAAACTATCAAGACTAGCAATAAAGTCTGGAGCTGAATCTAATAGAGTGCCGTCAAGATCGAATAAAACACCTTTAGGCATTTTTAGATCCATGCATCATATAGTTTACTCCAAGATCATTATTTAGATTGGCAGTATGAAAAATAGGGTTGTAAAACATACCTTTGCTTTCAATTAATTTTATACCCGCATCTCTCATAAACCCTTCTAATTCTGATGGTTTGATAAATTTAGCCCACTCATGAGTGCCTTTGGGTAAAATATTAAAAATATACTCTGCACCTACGATTGCCGTTATAAATGATCTAGGGTTTCTATTTAAAGTGGACAAAAACATTTGACCATCTGGCTTTAAAAGGCCAGAACATGCCTTTATCAACTGACCTGGATCAGGGACATGTTCAATAACTTCCAAGCAAGACACGACATCAAAAGATTGACTTTCTTTTTGTGCTAACTCCTCAGCTGTAACCAATCTATAGTCTATTTCAACTTGCATTTTTTCTGCATGCAGTTTGGCAACTTCTATATTTGCTTCTGTGACATCAATTGCAGTTACTTCTGCTCCTTTAGAATCTAGCGCCTCTGCCAACAAGCCTCCTCCACAACCTACATCAAGTACTTTTAAGCCATCAACAGGAGATTTATTATTAATATAGTTTGCTCTCAGTGGGTTAATTACGTGAAGAGGTTTGAAGTCACCGGTTGGATCCCACCATTTTTCAGCGATATCAGCAAATTTATTTACTTCATTTTGATCAATATTTTGAGTCATAAAAACTACTTCTTTAAAGTGGCAGATTAAATCATTGCATGCAAGAATAGACAAGTTTATTATTTTTTACATAAGGAAGCTAACAAAATATGTCAGATAATCCTGTTGCTATTGTTACCGGAGGGAGCAGAGGAGTCGGAGCTGCGACTGCAAAAATCCTCTCTGAAAATGGATGGAATGTTATTATCACTTGCTCCTCTTCTATTGAAGACGCAAAGTTAGTAGCAGCAAATTGTTCTAACAAAGCCACTGAGGTCTTTGCATTTCAAGCTGATGTTGCAAATGAGCAAGACTGTATAGAAACGATTGATAAAGCAATTGAAAAATGGGACAGAATTGATGCCTTGGTAAATAATGCAGGAACTACTAAGTTTGTCTGGGATCACTCTGATTTAAACGGGCTTGATACTATGGACTTTCAAAAAATTTATGGTGTTAATGTAATTGGGCCTTTTCAAATGGTTAAAGCTGCAAAAGATCATTTGCAAAAAAGTAATAATCCTTGCATTGTAAATGTATCTTCTATTGCAGGAATTAAAGGAATAGGTAGTTCTATTGCCTACGCTGCATCAAAAGGAGCTTTGAATACAATGACTTTATCCATGGCAAGAAATCTTGGCCCTATAAGGGTTAATGCCATATGCCCTGGATTTATTGAAGGAGAGTGGCTTGAAAAAGGCATGGGTGCCGAAATGTATGAAGCTGTAAAATCACAAGTTCAAACTACCACTCCACTAAAAAAGACTTGCTCGCCTGAATCTATTGCTGAAGTTATATTTAATTTAATTGAATCAAGTGAATTGATGACTGGTCAACTTGTCACAGTGGATGGTGGAGCTAGCCTTAATTTGTAAGAATTTCTTGATTTAATGTAGCGTAGCTACATTTTTTTTAATTTTTTATGCTTATTTTTAAAAGATTTTTTAACATATTGACAATAAGCTTTAAATAATTTGCAATGTACTACAAATATACTTAAAACAGTTTATGCATATAGTTGCTTTAAAATCTCCAGATTCCAGAGATCACCGGTCGGTCCTTCATCCAGATACAGTTGGAAAGATAACTGGTTTAAAGGGAGCATCCATTTCATTTGAATCAGGAATAGGTGATGGCATCAATGTCTCAGATCAGACCTTCAATGATCTAGGTTTAAAAGCAATTTCAAGAGATGAATGCTTGTCTCAAGGAGACCTAATTATTACTCCTACTTCATTATCAAAAGACGAATCATCAAAATTAAAATCTGGATCAACTGTCCTAGGAATGCTTAATCCCTTTTATGCTGGCGAAGAGCTGAAAGCACTTAATCAATCAAGAATAAATGCAGTCAGCATGGAATTTATACCAAGGATAACAAGGGCTCAAAAAATGGATGTTTTAAGTTCTCAAGCAAACCTTGCTGGCTACGCAGCTGTTCTTGAGGCTTCTAAATATTTATCATCTGCGCTGCCTATGATGATGACTGCTGCAGGAACTCTCAAACCTGCTAAGGTGTTTGTAATTGGTGTGGGTGTTGCTGGCTTGCAAGCAATCGCAACTGCAAAAAGATTAGGCGCAAGAGTTGAGGCCTTTGATACTCGTGATGTTGTTGAAGAGCAAGTTAAATCTCTAGGTGCAAAATTCGTAAAAATTGATTTAGGTGATACTGGTGAAACAGATCAAGGCTATGCTAAAGAGCTAACTCCAGAACAAATTGCTAAACAAAAAGATCTTCAAAGCCAAGTATGCGAGCGATCAGATATTGTTATTACCACTGCTCAAATTTTTGGTAGACCAGCTCCCAAAATTATTGATGAGAGCACAATTAAAAAAATGAAGCCTGGAAGTGTTATTCTTGATATGGCTGTTGAAACTGGTGGAAATGTTGAAGGATCAATAGTCGATGAAGTTGTAGATATTAATGGTGTTAAAGTTGTAGGTGTATCTTACCTAGCCTCCAGAGTTTCAAGTCATGCCTCTTTTGCACTATCAAATAATATTATTAATTGGCTAACTGATTTTTATGATGAAGATACCTCGCAAATAAATTTTGATTTTGAAGACGAGGTGATTCAAAGTAGCGTGCTTGCTTATGATGGAAAAATAATGAATGAGAGGTTTGCATAATGGAAATGTATGTTTTGTTGGGTTTCGTTTTGTTGTTATCTATTTTTTTAGGTCTTGAGCTTATCTCAAAAGTTCCAAGTACACTTCATACGCCGTTAATGTCTGGAGCTAATGCTATTTCTGGTATTGCTTTAGTGGGCGCACTCATGCTTTCAAGTGCTGGTCAGATGCAAGATATATTAGCCTTTGGTGCAATTTTGTTTGCTTCTATCAATGTATTTGGCGGATATCTTGTTACCAATAGAATGTTGAGTATGTTCAAAAAGAAGTAAATTATGGAAAATCTAGCTAATATCCAAGTTATCCAGAACATGATTTACATCATATCTTCTGTGATGTTTATTCTTGGAATAAAAATGCTTGGAAAAGAAGCTACGGCGGTTAAAGGAAATTATTTATCAGCTCTAGCAATGTTTTTTGCTGTTGCAATTACTTGTTTGAGTCTCGAGATAGATATAAAACTAATACTTGCCGGAGTTTTATTGGGTGGTCTTATAGGTTCTTTGATTGCTGTAAAAGTAAAAATGACAGCCATACCTGAAATGGTGGCATTGTTTAATGGTTTTGGCGGCTTGGCAACATTTTTAATAGCTTGGTCGCAATTCAATGAACCGGATAACTCTATGTTTCAGCATGTTTTGGTGATGCTTACAATATATATTGGAGGCATAACATTCTCTGGTTCCTTAATCGCTTATGGCAAGCTCTCTGAAAAGCTAAAGCTTGGAAAGGGCTCCATGATTACTAATGTTTTTATATCTTTCTTTTATCTCAGCATGCCCACATTAATATATGTAGTGATTGAGCCATCACTAGCTGGATTTGTTCCCCAAGTGCCATCTTATTTCTCTATCTTTTTGGTTTTAACTCTAATGGCTGGTATTGGCTTTGTAATGCCTATCGGAGGGGGAGATATGCCTGTTGTTATCTCTTTGCTTAACTCACTTTCAGGTATTGCCGCTGCTTTTGCTGGTCTTTTGTTACTTAATAATGTACTCATTGTTGCTGGTTCACTGGTTGGAGCTAGCGGATTAATTCTTACAATCATTATGGCTAAGGCCATGAATAGAACAATAACTAATATCCTATTTGTCGGATATGCATCCTCAGGACAAGCTGCTTCCTCTGAAGAACAGGGTGAAGTTAAACCAATTACTTCCGATGATGCATATCTAATTCTTGAAAATGCATCCAGTGTTTTAGTAGTTCCTGGCTATGGCATGGCAGTTGCGCAAGCGCAGCATGTTGTTAGAGAGATGGGAGAATTACTTGAAGATAATGGTACAGAGGTAAAATATGGTATTCATCCTGTTGCTGGTCGTATGCCAGGCCATATGAATGTACTTCTTGCAGAAGCAAATGTTTCATACGATTTACTTGCTGAACCTGACGACGTAAACCCTTCTATGGATACAATAGATGTTGCGATAGTCATTGGTGCCAATGATGTTGTTAATCCTTCAGCAACTGAGGAAGAAGGCAGTCCAATATATGGAATGCCAATCTTAGAAGTGCATAATGCAAAAACAGTTTTTGTTTTAAAAAGATCAATGTCCTCTGGTTTCGCTGGAGTGCAAAATCCTTTATTTTTTAGAGAAAATACTAGAATGTTGTTTGGCGATGCAAAGGAATCAATCGGTCAAATTGTTGCCGAATTTAAAGACTAAATCCCTCCCGAAGTATGGTAAAATTAACCCTTAAATAAGGGAATTTTCCATAGGTAAAAAATACCACTTTTTTGAGCTAAAAAATGTCCGATTTTGCGAAACAAATCTTACCAATAAACATTGAAGATGAGCTAAAAAATTCATATTTAAGTTATGCAATGAGCGTCATTCACGGAAGAGCGCTTCCTGACGTAAGAGATGGTTTAAAACCAGTCCACAGAAGGATCTTATTTGCACAACATGTTTTAAGGAATACATATCGACAACCATACAAAAAATCAGCGCGAGTGGTAGGAGATGTAATAGGTAAATATCATCCACATGGTGATTCAGCTGTATACGAAGCAATGGTAAGGATGGCACAAGACTTTTCAATGAGATATACCTTGGTAGAAGGTCAGGGTAATTTTGGTTCAATAGATGGAGATTCTCCTGCCGCTATGCGTTATACCGAAGTTAGAATGGCAAAAATCACTGACATGATTCTTAACGACATTGAGAAAGAGACAGTAAGTTACTCTCCCAATTATGATGGAACTGAGCAAATCCCAGATGTTATGCCTACACGTATTCCGGCATTGCTTGTGAATGGATCTTCAGGTATTGCAGTTGGAATGGCGACGAATGTCCCGCCTCATAATTTAACAGAAGTCTTGAATGGCTGCTTGCTTTTATTAGACAAACCAAAAGCTAGCATTGATGAAATTATTCAAATAATTTCGGGGCCAGATTTTCCAACAGGCGGAACCATTGATGGAAGAATTGGTATCTATGAGGGTTACAAAACTGGCAGGGGTATTATCCATGTTCGTGCCAAAACCTCTGTAGAAGAGGATAAATCCGGAAAAAGCTCATTAATAATTAATGAAATTCCCTATATGGTAAACAAAGCTAAAATGCTTGAGAGAATTGCTGAGTTAGTTAAAGAAAAAAAAATTGATGGTATCAGTGAGATCAGAGATGAGTCTGATAAAGATGGTCTAAGGGTTGTCATTGAAGTTAAGCGAGGAGAATCGGTTGAAGTTTTAGAAAATAATTTATTCTCTCAGTCACAATTGGAGCAATCATTTGGCATAAATTTTACTGTTCTTGTAGATGGCCAGCCTCGTGTATTAAACATCAAGGAAATTCTTCAAGAATTTATCAAACACCGAAAAGATGTTGTTATAAAAAGAACAAAGTTTGATCTCAGAAAAGCCAAAGAAAGAGGTCATATTGTTGAAGGCCTTATGGTTGCCATTGCAAACATTGATGAAGTCATCAAAATAATTAAGAAATCAAAAGATACCAAGATCGCAGCAACTGAGTTGTGTAAGAAATCTTGGAAAGCGGGCCCGATTACGGCAATTCTTAATAAAGCTGGTAAGGATGCTTGTCGACCAAAAGGTCTATCATCTGAATATGGTTTAAAAGGTAAGAACTATAAATTATCGCCAGATCAAGCTAAGTCTATTCTTGAGTTAAGGCTCGGAAGATTAACAGGTCTTGAGCAAGATAACCTTTCAACTGAATTTAATGAAATTTTAGAAATTATTTTAGAACTTCAAAAAATTCTTGATGATAAAGAAACTCTATTGCAATTAATCAAAGATGAGTTAATCGAAGTTAGAGAAAACTTTGGCGATGAGAGAAGAACAGATATTAATGACACCCGCCATGACATTTCCAATGAAGACTTGATACCCGAGGAGACACGAGTATTAACTTTATCAAGAAGCGGCTATGCAAAAACTCAGCCACTTGATGAATATCGAGAGCAACGCAGAGGTGGCGTTGGAAAAGCCGGGGCATCAGTCAAAGAAGAGGACCTTATTCAGAACCTCTATGTATTGAGTTCTCACAGTCAACTCCTTTGCTTTACAACCAAAGGGAAAGTTTTCTGGTTGAAAGTTTATGAAATTCCAGTTGCAAGCAGGACTTCTAAAGGAAGACCATTTGTTAATATGCTTAAATTAGATGACGATGAAACAGTTACTCAAATTTTACCAGTGGATGAATTTTCCGAGGACAAATACATTTTTATGGCAACTCGTAATGGAGTTGTAAAGAAAACAAACTTAAATTTATTTCATAAAAAATATAAATCTGGAATTAAAGCGATTCGATTAGATGATGATGATAAATTAGTTGGAACTGTTATAACTGATGGTGATAACGATATTTTACTTTCATCATACTCAGGAAAATTAATAAGATTTCATGAATCTAAAGTCCGTCCTATGGGCAGGACAGCAAGGGGCGTCAAAGGCATTAAGTTGAAAGATGGTATGAAAGTGATCTCTTTAATGATTGGTGATCCATCTAAAACTATTTTATGTTTATCTGAGAATGGTTTTGGCAAGAGAACAAAACTTGAGGATTTTCCTTCATATAATAGAGGTGGTCAGGGAGTCATTGCTTTAAAGACAAGTGATCGAAATGGCAATATGGTTTCTGCTGTCTCTGTAGATGAAGACGACGGGATAATGCTAATTAGTGATAAAGGCACATTAATTAGAACGGCTATAAGTCAAATACCTACACTAGGTAGAAATACTCAAGGAGTTAAAGTTATAACGCCAAAAGATGGTGAGAAATTAATAGAAGGCGTCAGAATTCCTCCAGAAGAAGAAGAGGAATAATGAGAAAATGGAATTTTTCAGCAGGCCCGGCTGCTATTCCTGAAGAAGTTTTAAAAGAAGCTCAATCCGAAATGCTCGAATGGCAATCCTCAGGTATGTCAGTCATGGAGATGAGCCACAGATCTCCTGAATATATAGAATTAGCAAGGAAAGCTAAACAAGATTTTGCTGATTTATTAAAAATTCCCAACGATTATCAAGTACTTTTTCTGCAAGGGGGGGCAACCTTGCAGTTCTCTATGATCCCTATGAATTTTGGCTCAAAAGGTGTGGCTGATTATGTTTTATCTGGAAGTTGGTCAAAAAAAGCTATTGATGAAGCTTCTAAAATTGTTGATGTAAATGTTGTTTGCACATCTGAATCATCTAATTTTAATAATGTGCCCAAGGAAAGTAGCTGGAAACGTTCTGAAAATGCAGCTTATCTTCATTATGTTGCCAATGAGACAATTCAAGGTAATGCATTGCACGTGCCACCCTCGACTAATACTCCATTAATATCTGACATGTCATCAGTGATCTTGAGTGAGCCAATTGATGTTTCAAAGTTTTCAATGATTTACGCAGGAGCTCAAAAAAACATTGGGCCAGCTGGATTAACCATATGTATTATTAAAAATGAATTTTTAAAAACTGCTTCAATTGAATTGCCTGGAATGCTTCAATATTCTAAACACGCTGCTGCAGATTCTATGTTTAATACTCCACCCACTTTCGCTTGGTATTTATCAGGTAAAGTTTTTGCTTGGCTTAAGGGTAAAGGAGGCTTAGATTCTATGGGTGAAATTAATAGGCAGAAAGCTAAAAAATTATATGATTTTATAGATCATTCAGAATTTTACATAAATTCCATTAATCAAGAAAATCGATCAATTATGAATGTAACTTTCCTATTAAAAAATTCTGAGTTAGATGTTAAATTCTTGCATGAAGCAAAAAATGCAGGTCTACTTAACTTAAAAGGGCATAGATCGGTTGGCGGGATGCGAGCAAGTATTTATAATGCTATTCCGATTGAGGCGGTTGATGCATTGATTAATTTCATGGGAGATTTTCAATCCAGGCACGGATAAAGTTGTGAGTAAAAATAAAATTAAACCAATAAGGCAGAAAATTGATGCTATTGATCATCAAATTCTTAAGCTGATTCAAAAAAGAGGCTCATTAGCTCAAAAGATTGGTAAGTTGAAAAGTTTAATGAGCTCAAATGCTTCATTCTATAAACCAAATAGAGAAGCAGAGATCATTAGAAATATATCTAAGTTAAATCAAGGGCCCATTTCAGAAGAAAAAATACAATACATTTTTAAGGAAATTATTTCATCTTGTCTTTCACTTGAGGAAGAACTAACCATTGCATACCTTGGTCCTGAAGGAACTCACTCTGAAGGGGCTGTAATCCAACATTTTGGATCTTCTCCAATTAGATCACCTAGAGGGACCATTGAGGACGTATTTCATCAGGTAAGAAGTGGTTCTGTAAATTTTGGAGTTGTGCCTGTAGAAAATTCTTCTGAAGGAGTTGTAAATGCTACTTTAAATTCTCTGGCAGACGAAGAGATTAAGATCTGCGGCGAAAGCTATCTTTCTATTCATCATCAACTTGCCTCTGCAAGAAAATTTAAACTGGCTGATGCTAAAATTGTTGCATCTCATCCCCAAGCTCTTGGACAATGCAGCAAGTGGCTGGACGCTAACTTACCAAATGCAAAAAGGGAGATAACGTCAAGTACTGCTGAAGCTGCAAATCTCTCAAAAATGCAACCAAAAACTCTATGCATAGTTAGCTCTATGGCAATAAGTAAATATAAGCTTCATTCTTATCAAACAAATATTGAGGACTTTGCGGGCAATAATACGAGATTCTTAATTATTGGGAATATTGAAATTGAGCAAACTAAGAAAGATAAAACTTCCTTTTTAATTCAAACAGATAATCAACCTGGAGCACTGATCAAGATTCTTGAGCCTTTTAAAAAAGGAAAAATTAATTTAGAAAGAATTGAAACTCGTCCTTCAAGAGAATCATTGAATGCACATAATTTTTTTATAGACAGCAGCGGTCATTATAAAGATGCAAAGTTAAAGCAAGTTATTGTTAGTTTAAAAAAATTAGGAGCATCTGTTCGAATCCTTGGCTCATATCCCTCAGACTCATGAGTTCAGACATTCTTAAAAATCTTAACCCTGGGATTGAGGATCTTCATCCCTATGAACCAGGCCGTTCTATTGAAGAGGTCGTTGATGAGTTTGATCTTGACGAAGTGGTTAAACTTGCTAGTAATGAAAATCCTCTTGGAGCTTCCCCAAAGGCCCTTTCAGCATTACCAGAACTCATAAATGACTTACATTTATATCCAGATGGAAATGGTACTAAGCTTAAAAAAGAGATTGCTTTTCATGAGACTGTTCCCGTTGATAATATTATTATAGGAAATGGTTCTAATGAGATTTTAGAACTTGCCGCTAGGGCTTTCCTTAATCCCAATACCTCCTCCATTGCATCAAAACATGCTTTTGCGGTTTACAAAATCGTTACTCAATCTGCTGGAGCATCATTAATTGAAATTCCAACATTAAACTGGGCCCATGATTTAAACTCATTTACAAATTACTTAGAACAAAGCACAAAAGTAATTTTTATTGCCAATCCAAATAATCCAACTGGTACATATAACAGTCACGATGAAGTACACGCCTTATTGAAAAAAGTCCCTGCATCCGTTTTGGTTGTTCTAGATTGTGCTTATTTTGAGTATGTGACCAAAGCTGATTATGTAAGACCAATAGATTTATTAAAAGAATTTGATAATTTAATAATTACTAAATCATTCTCAAAAATTCATGGTTTAGCAAGCATTAGAGTTGGATATGGCATTGCTAATCCTTCACTGATTGAAGTGCTCAATCGGATCAGGCAACCTTTCAACGTGAATGCCATAGCTCAGGCTATGGCCTCAATAGCGATTAATGATAAAGAGCATATTCAGCAAAGCATCAAACTAAATTCACAGCAATATGAATTTTTATTTAATCAATTATCCAAACTCGGACTTGAGTGTATTCCATCAGTCGGAAATTTTATTACTTTCAAAGGAGGCTTCACTGGAAAGGAATTATTTTATGGCTTAATGAAAAAAGGAGTTATTGTAAGGCCTGTAGATTTATACGATATGAAGGATTTTATAAGAGTGACAATTGGAACTGAGTCCGAAAATTTAAAGTTTATTAGCGCAATAGAAGAACTTTTATGAAAATTATTATTATTGGCTTGGGTTTAATCGGTGGATCAATAGCTAAAAGCTTATCAAGTTCTAAAAACCATGAAATCTTAGCCTTCGATATTGATCAAAGCAGTATAAAAAATGCATTAGACAACAAATCAATTGCAGGATCATTAAATTCTCTTGATGATTTAGGAAATACTGAATTCAATGATTCGCTAGTTATCATTTCAACTCCTCCGAATGTAACTGTTGAAGTGCTTCAATCTATAGATTTTGTGTTCAATTCCTCAGTTACCATTACAGATACTACAAGCGCTAAAAATTCTTTACACAAAACTTTACAAGAATTAAATTTTCCACAGAATATTATTTTTTCACACCCCGTAGCTGGCTCTCATCTTTCGGGAGAAATAAATTCAGTTTCTGGTCTTTTTGAAGGAAAATCAACTGTCTTGTCTTATCATGATTCTGCAACATCAATGCATGTAAATCGTGTAAAAAGTTTGTGGGAGTTGCTTGGATCTAAAATAACAGTTTTGGATGCTGAGATACATGATCAGATCTTTGCATACACAAGTCATCTACCTCATGCAGCTGCTTATGCATTATTAAATACTCTCAAAGGACTTGATCAAGATGATCTTGCAATTTTTTCGGGTGGTGGTCTTGGAGAATTTTTGAGATTAGTATCATCATCCCCGGAAATGTGGACAGATATTTTTTTAATGAATGAAAAGAACATATCTATTGCGATTGAAGAATTAATTCAAAATCTCAATTTGTTAAAGGGTCAGATCACAAATGATCCTAAGATTCTAAGGAACTTTTTAATTGAGCTCAAAGATTTCAAGGAATCAAACTATTGAATTTAACAACTTCAACTGACGGTCAAATTCTTGGAAGGGTCAAATGTCCAGGCGATAAATCGATTTCACAAAGAGTTCTAATACTCGGTGCTTTTATGAATCAAGATATGGTTGTTGACGGTTTTTTGAATGGAGAAGATCCACTTTCAACTATGAATGCACTCAATCAAATTGGGGCAGACATTTCAGTAGATGAAGATGATCGAGTTCTTCTTCGGAAAAGAAAGCAAAGCTTTCACAATAGTGACAACGCTCTCAATCTTGGCAATTCTGGTACTGGCTTGCGACTTATGCTTGGCTTAACATCAGGCATGGGCCTAAAAGCTTCTTTTTGTGGCGATGAATCCCTATCTTCTCGACCCATGGGGCGAGTTATCAATCCATTAACTGAAATGGGCGCCAATATTGAGGCATTGGAAGGCAAGTTGCCAATTTCAATATCACCTTCAACATTAAATATGCAATATAAATATGAACTACCAGTAGCTAGTGCACAAGTAAAATCATGCATCTTATTGGCTGGCTTAGCTTCAGGTGCAGGCATTGAAATTATTGAACCTATTCAGACAAGGGACCACACCGAGAGAATGCTTAGTAACTTTGGAGCTAACATAGAAACAACTTTTCTAGACGGTAAAAATATAATTAAACTTGCACCAAATAATATTTTGCGTGCCAAAAATTATACTGTAGTGGGCGATATTTCCTCAGCTGCGTTTTTAATAGTTGCTGCTTTAATTAGTAATTCACCAGGGCTAGAAATTATGAATGTTGGAATGAATCCTTCTAGAACCGGAGTGCTTCAAGCATTAAAAAAAATGGGGGCAAACATCGAGGTTAAAAATCAAAGATTAGAATCAGGAGAGCCTTGCGCTGATCTTTTAGTCAAACAATCTAAGTTAAAAGGAGTAAACCTTTCAGGAAAAATCATCCCAAATATTATTGATGAAATACCCATTATTTCTATTGCTGCTGCTTTCGCAGATGGAGAGACTACAATTCGAGATGCCAAAGAGTTAAGAGTTAAGGAGTCAGATAGACTTAAGGCAGTTTCAGAGGGTTTTAGTGCTCTTGGCATTATGCATGAAAATTTTGAGGACGGTATGAGTATTAAAGGAGCTAAAGATCAACTTATAATAGACCAATCAATTTCAATAGAATCTTATGATGATCACAGGATTGCTATGAGTTTTCTTATTGCCGGTCTTAAATGTTCAAAACCAATAACTGTTAAGGATTGTAAAAATATTTTTACATCATTTCCTAATTTTATTGAGATTACTTCTTCTGTAGGATATGAGCTTGAAAAATAATAATATTATTACCATTGATGGACCATCTGCCTCCGGTAAAGGCTCACTAGCAAAAGCATTAGCAAAACAGCTGAACTTTATTTTGCTTGATAGTGGTTTGCTATACCGAGCATATTCGTATTGTTTTAATCATAGTCAAAATCATTCCCATGCTATGGATCTTTTTTCTCATTTAAATATACAGAGCATTGACCATGAGATGCATGTTTTTCAGAACAAAAAAAATATTACCTCGATACTTAGACATGAAGATATGGCTAAATCGGCATCTGAGTTAAGCAGTTTAAAAGAAACTAGAGATAATTTGATTAACTTTCAAAGAAATTTAGCAAGTGATCACGGATTGGTTGCAGATGGCAGAGATATGGGAACTGTTGTGTTTCCTGATGCAGGGACAAAGATTTTTTTAGTGGCTGATGCCGAAGTAAGGGCTAAGAGGAGGTTTTTAGAGTTGCAGAATGCTGGTCAAGAAGTTAATATGCGCGATCTAATTGACGATATTAGATTGAGAGACGAGGCGGATAAGGTTAGAGAAATATCTCCTTTAATGCCCGCAAATGATTCCATTGAAGTGAATTCATCAAATCTAACTCCTCAAGAAGTTTTAAAAATAGTTTTAAAGATTTATAAAGAGAAAACCAAGGAAGTATAAAAAATATGTCAGAAAGTTTTGCCGCACTATTAGATGAAAGTCTTAGCACACTTGAAATGCAGCCCGGTTCAATAGTCACAGGAGTAGTCCTAGACGTTGATAAAGAATGGGTAACAGTCCATGTCGGATTGAAATCAGAGGGAGTTATCTCCTTGGATGAGTTTAGGAATAATGATGGTTCCATCGAAATTGAATCTGGAGATGAAGTTCAAGTTGCTTTAGAGGCAGTTGAGGATGGTTACGGAGAAACAAGAATCTCTCGAGAGAAGGCAAGAAAGATTGGTACTTGGAAAAAGCTAGAAGAGGCTTTGGAAACAGGAGAATTTGTTGAAGGCAAGGTTTTAACTAGAGTCAAAGGAGGCTTTTCTGTTGAAGTAGATGTTGTTAAAGCATTCTTACCAGGATCGCTTGTAGATATTAGGCCCGTAAAGGAAGCTCCAGAGCTTGAGAATACCGTTCAAGAATTTAAAGTCATTAAACTTGATTACAAAAGAAATAATGTTGTACTTTCAAGAAAAGCCGTATTAGAAAAAATCAATTCAGCTGAAAAAGTTGAGCTATTAAAAAATCTTGATGAGGGTCAAATTGTTAAAGGGGTAGTCAAAAATCTGACTGATTATGGAGCTTTTGTTGATCTAGGTGGGCTTGACGGCCTTTTGCACATAACTGATATATCATGGTCAAGGGTCACTAATCCATCCGAGGTTTTAAGTCTTGGTCAAGAAATTGATGTAAAAATTTTAAGTTTTGATAAAGAAAAACTGCGTGTCTCATTAGGTCTGAAACAGATTCAAAATGATCCATGGGAAACAATTGAGGGAAAATATTCTGTTGGCGGCATTTATGAAGCCATTGTGTCAAATTTAACAGATTATGGATGTTTCGCTGAGCTTGAACAGGGTGTTGAAGGTTTAATACATCTATCAGAGCTAGACTGGACTAATAAAAATATCCATCCATCAAAGGTTGTCGATCTAGAAGAAAAGATTAAGGTTATGGTTTTAGAAATCGATCATGATAAAAGAAGAATTTCTCTTGGCCTTAAACAGACAAAAGCCAACCCTTGGATAGAGTTTGCCAATAAGTATGGTTTGGGCGATGCCGTGGAAGGCAATATTAAATCTGTAACAGATTTTGGTATTTTTGTTGGCTTAGAGGGTGATATAGATGGCCTAATTCATCTTTCTGATATTACTGAAGATGAAAATCCGGCTGAAGCAATGGAAAAATTTAAGAAGGGTGATAAGCTCTCTTGTATTATCTTTGGGATCGATGCTGAAAGAGAAAGAATATCACTTAAGCTAAGCGCTTGATATTTCAACATACTGAATTCAAATATATATTTAAAAAACTAATTGCCCAGGTGGTGGAATTGGTAGACACAAGGGACTTAAAATCCCTCGAAGGCAACTTCGTGCCGGTTCAAGTCCGGCTCTGGGCACCATGCTACCTTAAACACTCATGATTGAATTTATTAATCCTAGTTCTGAAAAACCATATATTCATTTTCAATCTCTGTATCAGGAAGCCCTTGAAAATAATCAAAGGGGTGTAGAGGCAATTTCTGTTTCATCATACAGTCAAGAAAAGAGTGAAGTTGAAGCAAGGTACGTGAATCTTAAGTATATTGTTGGCAATGAGTGGATATTTTTTTCAAATTATAATTCTCCTAAAGCTCAACAGTTTGAATCTCATAGCCAAGTTTCAGTTCTAATTTTTTGGCCAAGCATTAACACCCAAATAAGAATGAAAGGCTTCATTTCCAAAACATCCACGGAATTCTCTGATAAGCATTTTAAAGGAAGAACCAAAGAAAAGAATGCATTGGCAATAAGCTCCAATCAGTCTCAAGTCATTGATTCATTTGATGAAGTTGCAGAAAATTTTCATCAAACTTTAAGAGCAATGACTTCTGATACAGTCAGACCTGACTTTTGGGGAGGCTTTTCATTTTTTCCTTATTATTTTGAGTTTTGGCAAGGCCATGAAAATCGTTTAAATAAAAGACGCGTCTTTGAACAACAAGAAGATGATTGGATAGAGCGTTTGCTTCAACCATAAGGTTGTTTTCTTTTGGTGAATAATGCTATAAAATCCATGTCAATGTTAAATCACTTAACAATTAAATTCTCAAATCAAAGTCACTTTGACTAATATCCTTCTCATTATAAAAGGTCTTTAACCATCGCTTTGAAGAAAAAATCTACGACACCCATAAATAACAAAATCTATGCAAAAGAGGTTATGTTAATTGATTCTGATGGAGAAAAAATCGGATTACTTGCCATTGATGAGGCTTTAGATGCAGCGCAGAAGAAAAGTCTTGATTTAGTTCAGGTTTCATCATCCGATGCTCAGCCAGTGGTTTGTAAGCTTTTAGATTTTGGAAAATTCCAATTTGAAAAGAAAAAAAGCACTGGCGGAACTAGAAAACCAAAAAAGCAATCTTTGAAAGAAATTAAGTTTCGACCAACTACTGATACAGGCGATTACAATATTAAATTAAAAAAGATAAAAAGCTTTATTAATGATGGAGATAAGACTAAAATCAGCGTTCGGTTTAGAGGAAGAGAGATATTAAATAGTAACTTAGGGCTTGACCTCTTAAATCGTTTGAGAGAAGACTTGCAGGATATTGCGCAGGTTGATCAAGAGCCTTCCCTTGAGGGTAGGCAGTTGTTAATGATTCTCTCGCAAATAAGAAAGAAATAATTATGGGCTATAAATTAAAAACACATTCAAGTGCAAAAAAGCGTTTCAAGGCTACTGGCAGTGGTTTAAAAAGAAGAAGTGCCTCCCGCGCTCACATCTTGACTAAGCAAACTACTAAAAGAAAGCGTCATAATCGTGGAATGATTAAGATGGCTGATGAGACAAAGAAAATAGCTCAAAAACTTCTATATAACATCTAATCATTATGCCAAGAGTAACCAAAGCATTAGCTGCAAAAGCAAAACATAAGAAAGTTCTTAAATCGACAAAGGGACATTATGGCGCAAGAAGTAGATTGTTTAGAACTGCAAAACAATCTAACATAAAAGCTCTTCAATACGCTTTTAGAGACAGAAGAAATAAAAAGCGTACGTTTCGATCATTATGGATTTCAAGAATTTCTGCCGCACTAATTCCTATGGAAATTTCTTACAGCAGATTCATCAATCAACTCTCAAAGGCAAATATAAAATTAGACAGAAAGTCATTAGCTGGAATCGCATTTTCTGATCCTGATACTTTTAAGAAAATCGTAGAAAAAGTCAGGGTATAATGTTCTCATGCAAATCCCTCAGGATTTAATTGAAACAGCCGCTCTCAAATTAAAATCTGTTCAATCAGAGGCTGAATTCTTTCAACTAAGAGCTCAATATCTTGGTAAAAAGTCTTTTGTAGTTTCTTCATTCTCTATGCTTAGAGATCTCAAGTCAGAAGAAAAGGTAATTGTCGCAAAGGAATTGAATATCCTTAAAAATGACTTAACTAAATTATTTGAAAATGCCTTACAAGAAATAGAGGGTAGAAGCGATATTGTGAAATTAGATGTAACGCTTCCAGCTGACCCATTTTTAGTTGGTTCAGAGCATCCAATAACTAAAATTTCTCAAAAAATTTTAAACTACTTTATCCCGCTTAATTATCAAATCTTTTCTGGAAATGAGATAGAAACAGACTTCTACAATTTTGAAGCATTAAATTTTCCAGAAAATCATCCTGCAAGACAAATGCATGATACTTTCTATCTTAATTCAAATAGCAAATCAGAATATTTGTTAAGAACACATACCTCAAATACTCAAATCCATGCAATGTTATCAGAAGATTTACCTCTGTACATGCTTTCTCCTGGAAGAGTCTTTAGATGTGATTCTGATAATACTCATCTTCCAATGTTTACCCAAATCGAAGGCTTGGTAGTAGATGAAGCTGTAACATTTGGAGATTTAAAAGGCATCCTTATTGACTTCATAGAAGACTTCTTTAATGAAAAAACGGATGTAAGGTTTAGGCCATCCTATTTTCCGTTTACAGAACCTTCAGCTGAAGTAGATATAAAATTTGGAAGTAAAGGATGGTTAGAAATTTTGGGCTGTGGAATGGTTCATCCTAATGTTCTAAATGGATGTAATATTGATACTAAAAAATTTCGTGGTTTTGCCTTTGGCATGGGGGTTGAGCGCCTAGCTATGCTCTATTATGGCGTAACAGACATTAGAGAATTTTACTCTTCAAATTTAGACTTTTTAAAACAGTTTCCTTCATGAAAATTCAATATTCATTTTTAAAAAATTTTCTTGACACAAAGCTTAGCCAAAATAAACTAGTAGATGTATTTACTAAAGTTGGCCTTGAATGTGAATCTGAACAAGATTTAATAGAATTTGATATAACTCCAAATCGTGGAGATGTCTTGTCCCTCAAAGGACTAGAAAGAGAATTTCATGCCTATCAAGCAAAAACATCTAAGAGAAAATTAGAAATCACTAAGCTAAGATCAATTAAAGACTGCAAAATCATAAATCAAATTGATGATTCTGGTTGTGGAAACTATCACTTAATGCTTATTAAAGGCTTACAAAAAATAAAAAATCTAGATTCTAAAAAGCTCAACTTTATTGATTCTGCCGGAATACCTTTAATCCACCCCCTTGTAGATCTGGGTAATTATGTGATGCTAGAGATTGGCGCTCCAATGCATGTATTTGATCTAGATAAGTTAGATTTACCAATTAATGTTCAATTTCCTAAATCAAACAATAATTCACTAGAAGTTATAGGAGGCGATTCAAAAGATATCCAATCATCCTCATTAACTATCCAAGATCAGTCTGGCATTCAAGCTATTGCCGGCATTATTGGAAGTGAAAGATCTGCAGTTTCAGCTAATACTGCTAGTATTGCTGTAGAAGCAGCTTTTTTTAAACCCGAAATAATTGCTAATCAAGCTAGAAAATATGGTCTTTCAACTGATGCATCGCATCGCTTTGAAAGGGGAGTAGACCCAGAAATTCAGCAATTAGCTTTAGAAAGATATCTATTTCTATTAAATGAAATAGCAGCATACGAATCAGTTGAGCTTTATTATTCACAGTCCAAAAAAACAAAAAAGAAAAATGTCCATCTTGATATAAAAAGATTT
>CABXUO010000021.1 GCA_902515455.1 uncultured SAR86 cluster bacterium | reverse complement strand
TCATAAGACTAACAAAATAAATGAACTTTTAACCTTGAATAATGTCAAAATTTATATGGATAAAAAAATATTTTTACTAGGAATTTTTTTACTGATACCTGCTGGTCAGGCAGAAGAAAAGGATGAATCTGACTATCCTCAAACTGGGAGCATTTGGCAATTGGTAAAAAATGGTTCTTCGAATTTATCCTCAGGACCTGGACAAGTAGTTTATTTTTCATCAAGCGACGCATATCACACTTACAGAAGTAGAAAGTTTCAAATGTGGGATAGTTTTTCATCAGTGGATGTTAGAAATTTAGTTAGATTGCAGAAGAATGATGCTGTGAAAATAATTGATTTTAAATTTCAGGGAGCAATTTATAAAGTTGAGCTTTTAGATGGTTTTCACAAAGGTAAAAAATATTATTTAATAGGTGAAGAATTAGAAAAGAACTTTAAACAGGAGAATAAACAAAATGAGAATATCTAAGAATATTGTTGCTATTGCTTGCGCATTATTTATGGTTGGTTGCTCATATAGTTCGTTAAGGCCCGAAGTCGTTGATCGATCAGACGCGCAAAGAATGCAAACTGTTATTTTTGCAACTATAGTTTCTGTTGATCGAGTCGTTTTATCTGGCGATGGAGATACTGGAGCAGTTGCAGGAGCAATCATTGGTGGTGTCGCAGGATCTTCTATAACTGATTCTGAAAAAGAGTCTGATATTGCTGGTGTGTTGGGTGCTCTTGTGGGTTCAGCTGTTGGCTCAAAGGTTGGCGATGCAGCTACCAGGAAACCTGCAATTGAGCTTTTATTAGATTTAGATTCTGGAAAAACAGTTTCAATTATTCAGGAAGAGGGTGAATATAGTTTTGCAGTTGGACAAAGGGTAAAGATTATCAAGAATAGAGGTAAGTCAAGGGTTTTGCCTCTGCAATGACCTCAGAAACTTTCGCGTTAATATATAACAAAGCTCTTGATTTAGTCTCAAGGCGAGAGCACTCGTGTTATGAACTTATTCAAAAACTAAACAAGCGTTTTCCTGAAACAATGCCAATCATTGAAAACGTTGTTCAAAAACTAGTTACAAATAATATTTTAAATGATGAGCGTTTTGCAGAGATGTATCTTAATTCCAGAGCCAGAAAGGGTTTTGGGCCAAAAAAAATAGAGATGGAGTTAAACTCCAAAAAAATAGATTCTTCATTTATAGCCAATGCCATCGCAGAATATGACAATTGGGCTGAAAATGCTGAGAATGAACTGTTAAAGAAATTCAAAGGCATCAAGCCAAATGATTTCAATTCAAAAATGAAGCAGAAACAATTTCTCTTTAATAGGGGTTTTAGTACCCAAATTATTGAGCAAATTTTATAAAATGACATGGTATGATTTACTACTATGTCCTTCCAGGTTTTAGCAAGAAAATATCGACCAGCTAACTTCTCCGAAGTCGTTGGTCAAGAACATATCTTAAGGGCGCTTGAAAATAGTATTCAGTACAATAGGCTGCATCAGGCATATATGTTCAGCGGCACCAGAGGAGTTGGGAAAACAACAATTGCTCGAGTTTTTGCAAAATGCCTAAATTGTCAAAAAGGAGATGTGCCGCAATCAGAACCATGTAATGAATGTACTGCTTGTGATGAAATTAAAGCAGGGCGACACATTGAATTTTTAGAAGTTGATGCCGCATCAAGGACTGGCGTTGACGATATGAGGGAGTTACTTGAATCTGTTCAATATAAGCCTGCGAATGCTCGATATAAAATTTACCTCATTGATGAGGTCCATATGCTATCGAAAAGTAGTTTTAATGCTTTATTAAAAACTTTAGAAGAGCCTCCTCCACATGTAATGTTTTTAATGGCAACTACAGAGATTGAAAAAGTGCCTAAGACTGTTTTATCTCGTTGCTTGCAATTAAATCTAAAGATTATTCCGGAAACAAAAATTCAAGATCATATTCGGTCTTTGCTTGATCTGGAGAATATTCAATATGATGAGGACTCATTGGCGCTTATAGCTAATTCTGCACAGGGATCTATTCGAGATGGGTTAACCTTGTTAGATCAAGCCATTGCTCATGGGAATGGATTGTTAGAGTCTGATCATGTCAAAGCGTTATTAGGAACAATCGATCAATCTTATATTATTGAGCTTATAAATCAGGTAGCTGATTCTAATGGGGATGGAGCCTATATGGCTTTGAATAAAATCACAGAATTAAATGTTGAGTATGAACAAGTATTAAAAATCATTATTTCTGTTTTTCATAAAGTCTCATTACATCAGCAGCTTCAAGACAGTGAAGATACCGATGTTAAACAATTAGCGGATCTCATTGATCCTCAGATCATTCAATTGCACTATGAGATTGCTCTTAACGCATTGAGCAAGTTTCATGTTCACCCACATCCAAATCAAGCTTTAGAATTATGTATTTTACGTATGCTAGCTTTTCAACCTCTTTCTGAGGAAACAGCTCCAACAATAGAAAAAAAAAATTCTAAATTAGCTTCTGAGACTAAACCTATTAAAACAAATTTTATTAAAGCAGAGGAACCTCTAAAAGAATCGCCAAAGTCAAAAGAAATACCAGTTACCAAGGAGACTCCAAAGAAGCTAGATGTTGAAAATTCTTTTACTCTAGCAGATCTTGATAGGCAAAGCTGGAATTCAATATTTAATTCACTCAATCTATCTATGTTTGTCAGTCAAGTCTTCTCTGAGTTTGAGTTTGTAAGTTTTGCCGATAATATATTGACACTTAAAAAATCTGATGAAGTTATCAATCCAACCGAGGGGTTAAAAACTGAATTTTTAGAGGCTATTGAAGTGCAGCTGGAGCAAAAAATTTCATTAGTTATAGAAAGTGGAGAAGTGATTGCATCACCAGCTGTCATAGAGGAAGAGAGAGCTCAAAATCAGCTTAATCAAAATAAAGATGCCTTGCTAAAGAACGAAGCTGTCAAAGATATTCTTGATTCATTTGGTGGAAAAATTATTGATGAATCCATTAAAAAGGTAAGCTCATGAGCAAAGATTTATTATATGAGCTTATTGAAGCCCTAACGATTTTACCGGGCGTTGGAAAGAAATCTGCTCAAAGAATGGCTTTATTCTTGCTTGATAAAAATAAAGATGGCGCCCTGCATTTAGCTCAAACGTTAGAAGAGTGTCTTGAAGCTATTCAGCGATGTGAAGTATGTCGGCAATTAACTTCAGAACCAATTTGTAGAATTTGTAGTGATGAATCGAGAGATGCATACAGCCTGTGTGTTGTTGAGAGTCCCTCAGATGTATTAGCAATTGAATCAACAGGAGGTTTTAAGGGTAAATATTTTGTTTTGATGGGTCGTCTTTCACCAATTGATGGAATATCGCCAGATGATCTTGGCATACCAGATTTATTACGTCATATTAAGGGTACAAAAATTGAAGAAGTTATTCTTGCAACTAGTTCAACTGTAGAGGGTGACGCAACAGCCTCCTTTATTAACGAACATCTTGAAAGTGTTAAAGTTTCAAGAATTTCCTATGGCATTCCTATTGGAGGAGAGTTAGAGTATGTCGACGGCAATACTATTGCGCGAGCTATCCAAGGGAGGATTGAAATTTAATGTCTATTAAACCAGATGTATGGATTAAACGAATGGCTGAAGCAGAAGGAATGATCGAGCCTTTTTCTGAAAACCAGGTAAGAGTCGATGAAAATGGTGAAAAACTTATTTCTTATGGCGTATCAAGTTTTGGCTATGATGTTCGTTGTGCTAATGAGTTTAAAGTATTTACAAACATTCATTCGGCAACGGTTGACCCGAAAGTTTTTGATGATGACAGCTTTGTAGATATAACCTCAGATGTATGTGTCATTCCACCAAATTCATTTGCGCTTGCAAGAACAGTTGAATATTTTCGAATCCCTAGAAATGTTCTAACAATATGTTTAGGTAAGTCAACATATGCAAGATGCGGCATTATAGTTAACGTTACGCCACTAGAGCCAGAATGGGAGGGACATGTAACTCTTGAGTTTTCTAATACTACAAACCTACCAGCAAAAATATATGCTGGAGAAGGCGTTGCTCAAATGATTTTCTTTGAATCAGATGAGGACTGCGAAGTTAGTTACAAAGACAGGGGTGGAAAGTATCAGGGGCAAACAGGCGTCACGCTCCCAAAAACTTAATAAAGTTTCTTAAGTTCAAGCATGGTATCACCGTCTTGATCTTCGTCCTCAACTTTTATTATTAGGTAGTCTAGATCTGTTGCTAAAAAGTAGCGGGTAGTTCTGTCATCTTGAAGTCTAACACGCTCAACAACAATGCATGGATAATTTATGCCATCTACTTCAAACTGTCCATTCTCGACTACCTTATAGTTATTTGCTTCAATTTCTCCTGATTTTAAATCGGGAAGCATCAATGAAAAGTCTTTCAAGCCTGCAATTACATTTTTTCTTATTTGAATTTGAACATTCAAGGGATCAAAAACGTTTTCATTTCCAGGTAAATCTTGGCTCCACTCAAACTTACCTTTTGAAGTTAAAATTCCTGAAGTCTGATCAAAGTTTAAAGTTCTTTCATCAGAAATTAGAGTCCACTTTACGTCAACAAAATATTTGTCAGAGGCAATGAGATTATCCTGTTCAGAGAAATCAGAAATTATTTTTATTCTTCCTAAGGGAAATTTTGCGTTAAATTGTATTGTTCTTTTGCCAGCTTCTTCACGCGTAATAAGTTCCCTAATTCCTGTCATGGAAACTCGTGAGTTGGTAAAAACGTATTCGCCTTTATAGTCAGGAATCTCTTGAGCTGCTAGATCATAACTAATAAACAAAAATAAAATTCTAAAATATTTACACATTAAAGAACTCCATATGGTTTGGACTAAAATTACTTTCAGATTCAAATTTCACTTGATCGCCGTTAAGTGTGATATATCCTTTTGCTATATCTGCAATCACTTTTGGGTATACGGCATGCTCAATTTTATGAATTCGGCTCATAAGCTTTGCTTCAGATTGGGATGGATCTATTTTTAAGGCACCCTGAGTAATTATGGGCCCTCCATCAAGCTCACTATTCACATAATGTACTGATATGCCATGCATTAAGTCTCCATTTTCAATGGCTTGTTTATGGGTATTTAATCCTGGATAGTTAGGCAATAATGATGGATGAATATTGATTAACTTTCCATTTAAAGTTTCTGTAAAACTATTTGAAAGAATTCGCATAAAACCTGCAAGCACAACTAAGTCTGGTTCAATAGGCAATATTTGTTCTAGCAAAGCTTGATCGAATTCTTCTCTTGAATTGAAGAGTTGATGTTCAATTACCTTGGTCATCAAATGAAAATTTTTAGCTCGTTCCAAGCCTTTTACATTAGGTTGATTCGAAATTACCAATTCGATGTTAGCCGGAATATTTCCTATTTGACAAGCTTTGGCAATGGCTTCGAGATTAGATCCACCTCCCGAAATTAAAACAACTATTTTTTTCATGATTAAGAGTATTGAATTTGCTCTTTAAGATTACCTTTGATGATTGAGCCAATTTCAAAGGTGCGTAACTTATGATTCGATAAAACTTTTTGCGCTTTTGCAAGATCTGCTTGATCTATTATGCACACCATTCCAATTCCACAATTAAATATCCTAAGCATGTCTTCTTGAGAAATTTTTCCTTTTTCTTGAAGCCATTTGAATACACCGGGCAATTTCCATGATGATAAATTTACTTCTGCTACCAATCCACTTTTAAGAATACGAGGAATATTTTCTGTCAAACCACCTCCAGTAATATGCGCCATACCTTTGACATTAATTTTCTTAATTAGTTCTAGAATAGGCGCAGGGTATAGATGAGTTGGCTTGAGCAATGATTGCATTATTGAGTTAGGAGCTTTATGTTTTTTAATAATAGAGCGTATTAATGAATAACCATTTGAATGAGGACCACTGGATTCAATGCCAAGCATTATATTTCCAGGTTTTATACTTTTTCCATCAATGAGCCTATTTTTCTCTACAACCCCGACAGAAAACCCAGCTAAATCAAAATTATTTTTTAAATAATGACCTGGCATTTCAGCTGTTTCTCCCCCTAGAAGGGCACAATTACTTTTTTTACACGCTTTAGCAATACCCTTTACAATTTTTGCAGTTGATTTGGGTTCAAGTTTTGAGGCGGCAAAGTAATCTAAAAAAAATAATGGTACTGCACCACACGTGATCATATCATTAACACACATAGCAACTAAATCTTGGCCAATGAGATGTATTTTATTTTGTGTTTGACTGAGAGCTACTTTGGTACCGACGCCATCAGTACAACCTACCAAAATAGGATTTTTATAGTTGGTTCCAAGCTGGAAAAGGCCAGCAAACCCTCCAATCCCACCAAGTACTCTTTTGTCATGAGTAGCATTGACGCTTTCTTTGATAGATTTAACTAGCTCATTGCCTTTTGCAATATTAACGCCAGCCTTTGCATAAGGATCCGTAGGTTTTGTTTTGCTAGTCATTTACAATAATAATATGAACCAAAAGTTTAAAATTTTATTTCTACTGAACTTCTTCCTAATTAACTTAGTATTTAGTAAAGAGTTACCAACATTGTTTGAAATAACGATTTCTTCTGATCAGTATACCAATACTAACGACGGATTAAATAAAGCATTTAACAGATTGATTCAAAAATTGTCAGGATCAAGAAATAAAAAATTTTTATGGAGAATTGGAGATGCTAAGCTTAAAAAAGTTGATTTTGTAACTTCCTATTCTATTGAAATTATCGAAGATAAAGAATATTTATCAGTTTTATTTAATAGTGATTTACTAATTCCTCAATTACGTGAATTAAACATTCCTCTTATAGGTTTTAACCGGCCAGTAATTCTCTTTTTAATTAAGCTTGATACTGGTGAATCATCACCAGTTTATATAGATGGAAGTGAATCTGATTATTCTTTTGCAGTCAAAATAAAGCAAATTCTTAAAAATATTTCTCGAGATAGAGGCGTTTATCTTGAGCTTCCTGAATTTGATTTAGAAGATCAAAATTTACTCTATCAAAAAAACATACTTTTTAATCCATCTGCTCACATTCAAGAAAAATTTTATAATGATGCTTTTTTATCCATTGAAATGATAAGGATTGGTATCAATCAATGGAATATAAATGGGGACTTAAAAACACCTTCAACTATTCAAGAGAACGAGGTAATGAATTATTTACAAAATGATGTTCAGGAGTTTTTAGATAATTTTCTTGAAGTTCAGGAGTTAGAAGCTGGAAAATCAGGAGAAAGGGTTATCATTTCTGTTGAGGGCTTAAATAATTTTAAGGATTTTCAATCGATTGAATCTGAGCTAGAAAAAATTTTTGCAATTCAATCTAGAACATTTCACTCGTTTCAGCCTAATAAAGTTGATTACAATGCTCAATTATTCCAGACAAAAGAATCATTAATTAAAGAACTTCGAGGCAGTACCAATTTCTTGATTAAAAAATATGAAGCAGACAAGAGTCAATTACAAATTGAATACTTAAATTAGCAATGAGTAAATATTTTATTTTTATACCCAATTTACTTTCAATAATTAGAATTTATTTAATGTATCCATTGCTAACTTTTATTTCAGAAGAAAATTATATTTTTGCTTTGTATGTATTCATTGTTGCTGCTAGTACAGATGGTCTGGATGGCTATCTAGCGAGAGTTATGAATTGGCAAACTGATCTAGGTAAGATTCTTGATCCAGTTGCTGACAAGGTTATGTTGATTGGGACCATTTTAATCTTATGGGTAAATAACTACATACCAATATTCGTACTAATAGTTTTTGTGATTCGTGATTTCATTATTATCATAGGAGCTGCGTTTCATATGACTGTTTACGAGACCGCAGCTCCAAATCCAAATATTTTTGGCAAAATTACAACATTTGTTCACATTGGCTATCTAGCAGGTGTATTTATAGATATTATTTTTGGGGTTAACTTTGTTAATTTCTTTATTGATGTGTTCGTAGCATTAATAACGATAACTAGCCTGCTTTTATATGGCTTCAACTGGTTAAAACTCACTGCTGAGTTAAATCGTGAATAATCCAAAGCAACTCATTTTTCCATTTCAGGTTAATCAAAAGGCATCTTTTGAGAACTTTTTTTGCTCGTCTGATAACCGCTATCTTATAACCAGACTTATTCATTTTGTTTCAAGCAATGATGTGGATGAATTGATAATTGGAGGAGAGAAGGGTGCTGGAAAATCTTTTCTGATTCAGGCCATTTGTAATGAGTTAGCTGCAAAAGATAAGAAATTTGCTTTTATTCCCATGAAAAAAGCTATCAATATGGGCGCTGATATCTTTCAAGATTTAGCATCATTGGATGCAGTATGTGTTGATGACTTGCAACTCATTCTTGCAAGTGGAGACTGGGAAAAGGCACTATTTAATTTAATAAATGATTGTCAACAAACTAGTTGCAGTTTGATTCTGTCTATAGGGGCCACTCAACCATTAGATGAAGTCACGCGATTGCCTGATTTGTTATCAAGAATTAAGCGAATGGAATTTTTAACGCTGCGAGCAGTACAAGATGAACAACTCCAGCAAGCACTAAAATTTGTTTCTGAGCAATTAGATATAAATATAGATACAGCAGAGTTAGACTTTCTTTTAAAGCATCAAACTCGAAAATTTTCACTTCTTGTTGAAAATCTTCTTTTATTAGATCAGCAAGCAGCCTCTTTAAAAAGAAGGATAACCATTCCTCTTATTAAGGAGACTTTAAAGCTTTAATCGAGATCAATCATACAATCTTGACAAGTAAATAGTGCTTTAGGTTGTTTGATTTCTACAAGTGTTTCATAAAGATTTGCTATACCGCTAAGAGCTGATAAAACTTCTGGCTCCGCAATTGAAATATCAAAATTTTCAAGTAATTCTTTTATAAGTAACTCTTCTGGAGAGAGCTTCTGACCATAATACTTAACTTGATAGTCTTCTAATTCAGTCATTTTGGCAGCATGGGTAATTGCATTTTCGATGCCTCCAATCTCATCTACCAAGCCTATCTCTTCAGCGCTTGTAGCGATCCAAACTCTACCGCCTGCGATTTCATTAATGTCTTCGTATGATTGAGATCTTGAATCAGCCACAAAATTTACAAATCGATCATATGCGTCGGCACCCCATGCAGCAAATATTTTGTCCAAGTCATCGTCAATGGCCTGGGTTGGGTCCCAGCCGCCATGTTTAGAAGTAACTACACCATCAAAATTTACCCCAATGTAATCCATTGCATTTTCTAGTGTTGGTATTGCAATTGCTACACCTATAGATCCAGTGATTGTTGTTGGTTCAGCAAAAATATAATCTGCTGGAGTAGAGATATAGACACCTCCAGAGGCAGCATAATCACCCATAGAGACAACTACATTAATGCCTTTTTTCTTAGCCGCAGATAATTCATCTCGCATCATTTCACTGGCAATAATTGACCCACCAGGGCTGTTAACTCTGAATACAATAGCTTTTGTATTTTCATCTTCATGAGCAGACCTAATTTGTTTTACTACTCCATTTGCACCAGCAACACCTGGGGCAATATCACCCTCCATGATTGCACCCTCTGCTGTGATGACAGCAATTTTATTATCGCTATTAGATGTTTCTTTATCTAATTGCTTAAAATATTCATTGTATGAAATAGTTTTATAAGTTTCTGTATCAGCTCCTTCATCTTTACCAAATTCGTCAATCATGTATTTGCGAAATTCAGGAAATGATTTCGTGCCATCAATAATGTTATTTGCTTCGGCATAGGCAATATTTCCCATTGCCGCTTCACCAAAAAATCCTACATAGTCGTCAGCAAATTTCTGAATATCATTAGATTTAATTCCACGTCCCTCAGCCATGAGAGATTTCATTTCATCCCAAATTGGGTTGAGCAGGGCTTCTCTTTGTAACCTATCATTTTCTGACATGTCAGTTCTTGTATTTCCTTCTACTGCAGATTTAAAATCACCTTGGGAATAATTATGAAAATTAATTTTTAAATTTTCGAATAACTCTTTTTGATAGGGACGCATACCTCCAAGACCACGAACGCTTAAACTGCCTACTGGATGAACCCATACTTCAGAAGCTTGAGATGCCATTAGGTATGAAGTTGTTGTCATGCGATCGCTAAAAGCAATGATTCTTTTTCCGGATTCACGAAGCGCCTTTAATTCTTTTGCTATGTTAATTGCTGTTGTTGGACCTGCAAATCCTGTCGATGAAAAATCTATAAATACAGCTGGAATAGCTTCATGATCTGCTACTGCTCTTATTAATTTAATTAGATCTCTTGATTGAATTTGATCTGATGATGAGTCAGCAGCTAGACTAGAAAGAAAATCTGATCCAAAAACTTCTTGATCTACTATAGTTCCTTGAGGATCAATGAATAGAACTCTTCCACTTGGATCTTTAAGTTCGGGTCCAGAAGAAGATATTGCTCCAATTATAATAACTGTGAAAAAGATTAAGACAATTGCTGTTCCAAGATTGAGCATTATTGTTCTAGCTTTATCTAAAAACCTTCCAAGCCAAGCAAAAATTGATCTAAGTGTATTCATGAGTTCTCTCCTATGGGTTAAAAAATTAAAAAAAGAAATATTGAGGCGAGAGTTTTTATAAACGCCAATAATAAAAGTGTTATGAGAATTGAGAATGTCATAAGGATTAAAACAAAAGAGAATAGGAAAGTAACTATGACTAGAATAATTGAAATTATTTCAGATAGAAAAAAACTGCTACATATTGCAAATGCTGTAACTGCAATGATTATCAATAAAAGGGCTATCATATTACTCGTCCTCTTGAAAGATAAAAATTTTTTCTAAATCTACTTTGAAATATCTTGTCATCTTCATGACTAATTTTAATGATGGGTCAAATTTACCAGTTTCAATAGAGTTTATTGTTTGCCTGCTGACTTTTAAAATCGATGCAAGCTCATCTTGGCTAATATTGTTCTTATTTCTAAGACTTTTAAGATGATTTTTCATCAATCTGCTATATATTTTTTATGAAATAAATAGCCACCCAAACAAGCTCCGGCTGCAAATGCTAGAAAAAATTCATAGAAAGTGGGCTGAAAATTAAAGTATGGTGAAAATACGCTGACTAAAGTACCAAAAACCACAAAACCATAAGCCCCGCCTGCAAATGTTGCGTTGTGATAGCTTTTAAAAAAGTCATCTTGTGCTTGATAAAAGTTTTTATAAAAGACTGATGCAATTAGAAAAAAAATTATTATCAATACTCTAATAATTAATAAATAGGTTTCTGTAGAGCCGAGATCTTCAATTGGCTCACCACCTAAAAATCCCACAAATGCTAAATGAATGCCTAGAAAAAAACCTCCGAACACAAAACAAATCATCGATCTGATGTAATTTTTTTTGTCTTGTGGATTCAAGGAGGAAACTTCTATCCAAAGACCCTTATAAGTAATTTTTGCCATTTAAATATTCGAAATTTAATTTGAAGAAATCATATGTAAAGTTTACTTTACTGTCAAGTTTACTTTACATTTAATTGCTCTCTCGCAGCATAGACCCCAAGAAAAAAAGAAACAACAATTAATAGTAACTCCAACCAGCTTAAAAAACTGGGATTTGGCAGCCCAAATACAACAAGGCATGAGCTCATAAAATAAATCAGAATAATAAATCCATAGATTTGATAAACTTTTGCAGTTGGATTTGAGTATGCTTTGTATTCAAAAATTAGAAGGGGCAGGGACCAAATCAATAATCCAATCCAAGGCGTTCCATTCAATAAACCTTTTACAAGATGGTTAAAAATCAGCAAACCATTGAAGGTAAGAAAACTTTCTCTAAGATTCATCGTTATTAAACTTCAAAATGAGCTCAGCCATTCGTGTTCCAGTCGTTATGGCAATTTCTCTCTCATCAGAAGTTAAATCTCCTGATTTATTTGTATTCGCAACATGTGATGGGCCATAGGGAGTGCCACCACTTTTTGTGCTAGAAAGATTAGAAATTGAATATGGGGACCCAACAAATATTACCCCTTGATGTAATAAATAGGTCATTAAATTAAATAATGTTATTTCTTGTCCACCATGCATTGATCCAGTTGATGTAAATACGCAGCCAAGTTTATTTTCTAATTCATGATTTGACCAAATATCTCCAGTAGAATCTAAAAAATATTTCAAAGGAGCTGCCATAGATCCAAATCTTGTTGGAGATCCAAGTGCTATTCCAGCACAACCAATTAAGTCTTCTTTAGTGCAATATATTTCTCCCTTTTCAGGAATGCCTGCCTCAACAGCTTCAGCTACCGAAGAAACCTTTGGAACTGTTCTAATTCTAACCTCAAGACCTTTTTTTTCTGCACCATCAGCTATAGCATGGGCAAGATTCTTCACAGCTCCAGTTGCAGAATAAAATAAGATTAGAAGATATTTTTGATGCATAATAGTTTCCTTTTGCAATACTATAAAACATGAAATTTAAATTACCATTAACTTTATTTTGTCTTTTTCTTATTTCTTGTGAAAAGGGCGATATAGAAATCTTTGATTCAAAACCAATTTTTAGTTCAAGCCTCGATGGTAAATGGGTGCTGGTGAATTACTGGGCTGATTGGTGTCCACCATGCATCAAGGAAATACCCGAAATTGTCTCTTTTGCAGAAAAATATCCTGAAGTTAAAGTTTTTGCATTTAATTTTGATCGACTTGATGCTGAAGATCTAAGACCTCAAATTAAGAAGTTTGGTATAACTTACTCCTCTATGATTTCTCATCCTAGAACATTGTGGGGCATAGAAACTCCAAAAACTCTTCCCGCAACCTATTTTATTTCTCCAGCTGGAGAGATTGTTTTTGCCAGCCTAAAGCCTCAAGATGAAGCTAGCCTATCCATAGTTTATAGAGATTTAAAGGATGGAATTTAGATAATCTTTTTGAATCAAAGACTTTGGATTAACTTTATTACCATCAAAGTACACGGTCCAATGTAGATGTGGCCCAGTAACTCTGCCCGTGGAGCCAATCTTTCCAATGTGATCAGATTGTTCTAGAAGATCACCTAATTTGGTTTGTATTTCACTCATATGTGCATAAGAAGAAAAAAGTCCATAACCATGATCAAGAATTACAGTGAGACCTGTGTAAAAATAATCACCAATCAAGACTACTTTTCCTTTCAATGGAGCAACAATTGGAGTGCCAATTGCACCACTTAGGTCCAGTGCTAAATGAGCTGACTTTGGCTGACCATTTATAAATCTCTGTTTGCCGAATGGAGATGTTATTCGTCCAGGCACGGGAGGTATAAAATTAAAAGACGGCGTAATTTCGGTGGTTGAATTTTTCAAAGCCTTTTTTATTTCTAGTGCTTCCTTGTTAGCTCTTGCTTGATCGGCATCGCTCAAGGTCACCTTGCTTGTATCAGTAATAGTAATTCTTGATTCACCAAAGTTAACCCAATTTACTTTCACATCAAGGTGATGTCTTGTGATCACTAAATCCTGTTTAACGAACGGCAAGCTTATAAGTTGTTTTATGCCAGAAGAGGTTTTAAAAGTAAGCTTATCTACACTTTTATTTTGTTGAGCGGGAATAGAAATAATTTCTCCACTTTGGCCCTCAATTAAATCTGCTGCAATAATTTGAAGGCTAGTAAAGCTAATAAACAAAAAGAAACTTAAAAGATTAATTTTTTTTTGAAACATTCGAAATTATTTCTCCCTCAGCTAGACGAGTATTTATGATATCGCCAACTTTTACTTCTTTTGAAGATTTTAAGGCCTTGCCTTTATCATTCATAACTATTGCATAACCTCTATCAAGAACTGCTAGGGGACTTACAGCATTAAGATTAGAGGACATACTTTGAAGCATTAATTTTCTTTGATCAATAATGTTTATAAGCCGAACTTTCAGATATTTTCTTTCATTATTTAGCAGATCGTTATATGTGACAAACTTTTGCAAAGCCCTTGATTGATATATCTGTGTGGTTAATATCTGAAAGTTTTGTTTAGCATTTGTAGCTATGCTTTGAATTGCTCCCAATAGACGAAGCTCAAAATTATCTAAAGATTGTGATTGCTCTTTCAGTAAAGTTAATGGGTTTTTCAGGTTTTGTGATGAAAGGAGAATTTTCTGACTTTTATCAGCTATGATTCCCTGTACAAGATGATCGAGATTTGTTTTAACTTCCTCAAGCTTATCTTTGAGTTGAAAATAACCCTCAGTAACTAACTCTGCAGCAGCAGTGGGAGTTGGAGCCCTTAGATCGGACACAAAATCTGTGATCGTAAAGTCTATCTCATGGCCAACACCGGAGATAATAGGCACAGGAAAGTCAAATATTTCTCTAGCCAAACTTTCATTATTGAATGCCCACAAATCCTCAATAGATCCACCACCTCTACAAATAATAATTACATCAAAGGGATTATCGTTGAAATTATTAAATTCTAGAACGCTTTGTAATGCAGCAATAAGCGTTCTTGGCGCAGTATCTCCTTGCACCGTGGCTGGAATTAGAGTCACTTGACTTATTGGAGCGCGTCTTTTTAAGGTGGTCAAAACGTCCTGAAAAGCCGCGGTTGATTCTGAGGTGATAATACCAATGTGTTTGGGCTGTTTTGGAAGATTTTGTTTGATGGTTTGATCAAATAATCCTTCTGCATCAAGCTTCTTCTTGAGTTCTTCAAATTGATGCATTAGATTACCAGCACCAGCTGGTTGCATTGAACTAACAATTAATTGATAGTCACCTCGGGGGGCATATAGACTGACCTGTCCTTTTAGAACACACTGATCTCCATTTTGCGGTTCGAAATTTAATCTTAAATTTTGATTTTTAAACATGGCGCATCGTATAGCTCCATCTTCATCTTTCAACGTAAAGTAGATATGCCCGGAGGATGGGCGAGCGATGTTTGATATTTCTCCTAAAACTGAAACACCTCTAAATTGATTTTCAAGGAGTTTTTTTGCTTGTTGGTTTAATTGCCCAACAGAGATAATTTCATCTCCATGTTCTACAATGTCAGCATTCATAAAGGAAGTATATAACTATGTCATCACAATTAAAGTCAGCAAAGAATTTTTTTATTCTTTGTTTTGGAGCTGGATTAATTGGACTAGCACCATTATTTGTCAGATGGAGTGATTTATCCCCATCCTGGAATCTTTTTTATCGAATGTTTCTAGCTTTACCTTTTTTAGCTTTTATTAATATTTACCTCAATCGTACTGATGCTTTTAAATTAAAAAGTAAAAAAAATTTAATGTTAGTTTGCATTGCTTCATTTGCCTTTGCAGCCGATATGAGCCTGTGGCATTGGAGCATAGAATTTACTTCAATTGCCAATGCCACAATATTTGTTAATACAGCATCGATATACTTGGTTCTTTTTGGTGTATTAATCTTTAAAGAATCTATTTCTAAAAATTTTCTTTTATCATTTATTCTGACTTATGTTGGAGTCATCGGACTAGTGTATTTTTCAAACTCAAAAACTGAAGGAGCTTTAATTGGAGATCTAATGGCGCTGATAGCTGCATTTTTATACGCCACCTATCTATTAATAATTTCTCGTTTAGGAAAAGAAAGCGCCATTAATATTATTTTTTACACAACATTGTTTACATGTTTCTTTGGATTAATTTTTGCTTTGTTTGAATCAAGAGTATTTCTACCTTCTTCATCAACTCAATTTTATAATTTATTAGCCATGGCAATTTTATGTCAAGCAGGAGGACAATTCTTCATTACATTTAGTTTGCCAAAAATAAAAGCTTCTTTTGGTTCCATTGGTTTATTAATGCAGCCAATCATTGCAACAATCTTCGGAGCATTAGTTTTTTATGAGTATTTAAACTTTATCCAATTAAGCTTTGTTATCATTGCTTTGATTGGAATATATTTTGCTAGATTAGAAATAACCCCATCTAAGGAGATTGAAGATGAAACCAAAAACTAAAGCTCAAGAACTAGGATTTCTTTCAAGAGATTATGCAGTAGCAAAAGATAAACGAAACTGGCTAGATTTGTTTGCTGAGGACGCTATAGTTCAAGATCCAATAGGTAAAAGCCCCTTAGATCCTGTGGGAGATGGCCACAAGGGCAAGGAAGCAATTGAAAAATTCTATGATACTGTAATTGAAAATGGAAATATTGAGTTCAATATTTTGGAATCTATTCCATGTGCAGATGAGTGCGCTAATTTTGCCCAAATTATCAATGTAGTCGGCGATGTAAAAATTGAAACTAAAATGATTGTCATTTACCGTGTAAATTCTGATGATAAAATAGTATCATTACGAGCCTTTTGGGATTACGAAAAAATGGAAGATCAGCTTAAGGCAATGTTTTAAATATTGGGTGATTAGCTCAGTTGGGAGAGCATCTCGTTTACACCGAGAGGGTCGGCAGTTCGAGCCTGTCATCACCCACCAAACAGACAAAAAAAAGCCCGGAATATTCCGGGCTTTTTTGTTTAGAATAATAATTATTCTGAGTCGCTAACTGCAGCAGCCCAAATAGCTAAACCAAAAGCAATTTTATTTATAAAATCAGCAAGGTTATAGATAAGGTTTGCTCCAGCAAGATCAGCTCCAGTACCCATTGTTAGGAAATACCCTATCGGATAAATTGCCCAACCAACAGTTACAATTAGTCTGATTGTACTAAAGGCTTGTTGTGCAGCCGCGTTGCCGCTAGAGGCATTTAGTTTGCCAGCTTCACCGGTAAACACTTCATAGATGATGTATAACCATCCAGCCATTCCAATGACAAAGCAAATCATAGCATTTGATCCAGTTTCACCCATGAATCCTGCAATAAGCATCACTAGCGATGCTGCTAACAGTCTCCAGAAAAGACCAGAAGAAACATTGGTACACACTCTAAGAATTAAGTAGAACTCAATTATTTGAAGAGGCACAGTGATTAACCAGTCAATATATCTATATACTGTTGGTGATGCACCAGTCTCAACCCAAACACCTCTCATGTAGAGATAGTGCCAGAATGCGACACCAGTAACTAAACCAGCTACTGATAAAGATGTCTTCCATTTACCTTTAACTTGATCTCTTTCAGCGAAAAAGAAAACAGTAGCTGCAAGCATAGCTGCTGTTACAAGCCAAAAGGAAATCCCTGTCAAATCATTAGTTTGAAGATCACCTGCTGATGCAGCAAATGAAGGCATGCTTATCAAACCAATGAGAGTCAATAAATATTTCATTTAACACTCCTTATTATTAATATATTAATACTCTCCCCCATGGACAGTCATATAAGCATATCAAAATTTAAAGACTTGAGTAAAATTATTACCTATATTTTTTTCATCAAATTTGACAAAATTATTCCCAAAAGGTAGTAGAAAAAATAGTTGCAGAAAAATCAAAAAAAGCTATCATTCAAAAGCGTTCGCGGTCCGGTAGTTCAATTTGGTTAGAACGCCGCCCTGTCACGGCGGAGGTTGCGAGTTCGAGTCTCGTCCGGATCGCCACTTTTTATTGTTATGAGTAGTCAAATTACACTTATTCTTCTTAATCTCACGATAGCTGGGATCATTTTTTGTCACCTTGTTTTGACTACACCCATAATATTTAAGACACTCGATGAGGATTCAGCATCAAGGTTTTTACGAGCAATATTTCCTCGATATTACGCGTTAATTTTTTTGCTCTCTATACCGGCGACTTTGATACTTTATTTCCAGGACTCGCAACTAAGTTGGTGGATTGGTTTTAATATTTCTGCCCATGCTTTATTTGGTCTTGCAGGTATTCCAGTCACTAATGCTGCTAAGGACAGAGGCTGGGAAACTATATTTTCTCTTTCACATGGTTTTAGTGTTTACTGCACCATTGTTATTTTTGTCCTAAGCATTATTCAATTTTTTATAAATTTTGATTAATCACTATCTTGCATAAAAAATTAAATCTACAAACTAAATCATGTCAGTGGTGTGGAAAATCCTTTAGTTGGAGAAAAAAATGGGAACGTTCCTGGAGTGAAGTAAAATTTTGTAGCAAGAGATGTAAAGCTGAATCTAAAAAAATTTAATCAATGCTTGAAGTTAAAACTTTCAACACTATATTGATTTCATAGGGGATAAATTATGGCCAGAGCTAAAACCAAATCATTTCAAACAGAAACTAAGCAACTTTTACAATTAATGATCCATTCCTTGTATTCAAACAAGGAAATTTTTCTCAGAGAGCTTGTCTCTAACTCCTCTGATGCCTTGGACAAATTAAGATTCAATGCAATAGAGGACTCAAAGCTGCTTAATGGAGATACGGAATTAAGCATCAATATTAGTCTTAATGCTAAGAATAATACTATTACTATTTCTGATAATGGAATTGGTATGAGTGAGGAAGAAATTATTGAAAATATTGGAACAATTGCAAAATCTGGTACAGCACAATTTTTATCAGAAATGACAGGTGATAATAAAAAAGATTCAAACCTTATAGGTCAATTTGGCGTAGGTTTTTATTCTGTCTTCATGGTTGCAGAGAAAGTTTCGGTTCATTCTAGATCAGCAAATTTAAAACCTGAAGCTGCCGTTATGTGGGAGAGCACAGGTGAGGATACATATCAATTATCAAATATTCCAAAAGAGAATAGAGGAACAACAATCACGATCTATTTAAACGAAGATAACAAAGAATTTTCTGAGTTGATGAGAGTAAAATTTTTACTACAAAAATACTCCCAATACATTAATTTTCCATTGATATTAAATCCTGAGGATGGCGAACCTGAGACCATTAA